>DRPD01000332.1 GCA_011374735.1 Thermopetrobacter sp. | reverse complement strand
GCGGCATCTGGCAGGGCCGCTTCACCCTGCCCCGCATCTGGCGCCAGCGCCACCGGTATTGACGCCATCAGGCGGCGGCTGTCGCACGATATCTTCAAAGGCATCCGGTGAGCCCACGGCATGGCGGTTTGCCGGGCGGGCGCGCGTTGGCGCCCGTAAGGCGAAGGCCCGCCCCGCCGGCCGCGGAGCGGGCGCCTGGCGTCGTTCAGGCGTGACGCGGCGTCAGGCCGCCTTCCTGCCCGGTTTGTCTTCCGCCTTGCTTTCGATGGTCTTCACGGATTTCGCCACGCTGACGGGGATGGAGCGCGGCTTCATCGCCTCGGGCAGCTCGCGCTTCAGGCGGATGTGCAGCAGGCCGTTTTCCAGCTCGGCGCTTTCCACTTCCACGTATTCGGCCAGCCGGAAGCGGCGCTCGAAGCTGCGCGCCGCGATGCCCTGATGCAGCAATTCGCCCTCGTGGGCCTTTTCCGGTTTGCGTCCGGAGACGATCAGCGTGCCTTCCTTCACCTCGATGTGCAGGTCATCGGGCGTGAAGCCGGCCACCGCCATGGTGATGCGGTATTCGTCGTCGTTGAAGCGCTCGATGTTGTAAGGCGGCCAGTTGGGCGCATCGGCGCTGGCCAGCTCGCTGAGCATGCGGGCCAGATGGTCGAAGCCGACGGTGCTGCGATACAGCGGGGTGAGATCGAACATGGCAACATCCTCCTTGTCGTCGATGTGAAGCAATGTCGCTGGCATGGCATCCGTGCCGACGCGGCCCCGGATACCACCTGATGCGCCCTGAAGAGAGTTCGCCGGAACCCGTCTGGCGGCATTCCGGGCGGGCTCTATCAGGGCGGCCTTGCGGCCAACGGCGAAGCGTTGGCCGGGCGCTTTCTTATGTGGTAAGGGGGCGGGAGTATTTCAAGAGCATTGTCGACGGCGTCCGCGCCGCTTCTCGCCAGACAGGGGGCCGCGATGACATCATCCGAAGCGCCGCCGCTTCACGCCACCGAACGGCTGACGCCGCCGCCGGGCCTGCGCACCCTGTGGCTGGACATGGGCCGCGGCATGCGGCTGCGTTGCGCGCTGGCGCGGCCGGCGCGCGGCGCGGCGCGCGGCACCGTGGTCATCCTGCCGGGGCGGGCGGAATACATCGAGCGCTATTACGAAACCATCGAACGCCTGCTGGCGCGCCGTTACGCCGTGGCCATTCTCGAATGGCGCGGCCAGGGGCTGTCCACCCGGCTGACGGGCCATCCATTGCGCGGCCATGTGGGCGGTTTCCGGCACTACGACGCAGATTTGGCCCGCTTCATGCGTGAAGTGGTGCTGCCCGACTGCCCGGGGCCGCTTTACGGCTGGGCCCACTCCATGGGCGCCACGGTGCTGTTGCGCGCCGCGTGGCGGCGCATCTGGTTCGAGCGCGCCTTGCTGGTGGCGCCGATGATCGACCTGAAGCGCCGCAACCGGCCGATCTGGTGGTGGCGGCTGGTGGCCGCGACCGGCACGTATCTCGGCCTGGGGCGGCTGTTCGCGCCGGGGCAGCGCAAGCGGCTGCCCTGTCTGGAGGATTTCACCGCCAACGAGCTGACCTCCGATGAGTGGCGCTACCGGCTGCAACAGGAGTTGCTGGAACGCCATCCGGAGCTGTGCGTGGCCGGGGTCAGCCTCGGCTGGCTGCACGCCGCCTTCCGGGCCATCGATTCACTGCGCGCCATCGCCGGGCGGCACGCGCCGCCGCGCTGGCCGATGCTGATGGCGCTGGCCGGCGACGATACGGTGGTGTCCGGGGAGGCGGCGGCCGATTTCGCCCGCGCGGTGGGCGACATCTCCCATATCAGCATTCCGTGCGCGCGCCACGCCATCCATCTGGAACGCGATCAATGCCAGGTGGGCCTGTGGGCCGCCTTCGACAGCTTCATCGGTCAGCAAGGCGGGCCGGACGCGGTGATGGTGTCTCAGGATTCGATCGCCGCCAGCAGTTGATCCATCAGCGCCGGATTGGCCGCCGCCAGCACGTCACCGCCCAGCGGATCGGGCCGCCCCCGCCAGTCGCGCACCACGCCGCCGGCCCCGTTGATGATGGGGATGAGCGCGGCGATGTCGTGGGCCGCCAGTTGCGTGTCGCACACCGCGTCCATGCGGCCTTCCGCCAGCAGGCAATAGAAGTAGGCGTCGGCATCGTAGAGCATCTGGCGGGCGCCGCCTCGCAGCGCCGCCAGCACCCGTCGCCGGGGCGGCGTGTCATACAGCTGCGGCAAGGTGGTGCCGATGAAGGCGTCTTGCAACCTGCCGGTGGCGCGGGTGCGAAGCGCCGCGCGCGCGCCATCGGGCCCGATGCGCCACGCGCCGGCCGGCGTGCCCAGCCAGCTCGTCCCCAGCAGCGGCTGACGGCAGGCGCCGATGACGGGCCGGCCCTGGTGCAGCACGGCGGCCAGCACCGTCCAGGTGGGCAGGCCGCACAGGAAGGCGCGGGTGCCGTCGATGGGGTCGATCAGCCAGGTGAAATCGCCGGCCGCCGGGGCGTCGGCCAGCTCCTCGCCGCGCACCGCGTGACCGGGCCAGGCTTCGGCGATCATGTCGCGCATCAGCGCCTCGGCGGCGCGGTCGGCCGCCGTCACCGGATCGAAGGCGTTCATCTTGCCCGGCTTGTCTTCCGGCCGCGGCGGATCGGCGAACTTCTCGCGCAGCAGACCGTCGGGGCCGGCCACCAGTTGCAGGGCGAAGGCGGCGAGGCGGTCGAACATGTCTTCAGACAGCGCGGGCATGTCCGCCTTGCTTGCCGCTGAAGGCGTGGATGTCAAGGGCGAGGGGCGGGGCGGGCGTTTAATAAGAATATGCGCATATTCTTAACTAACGTAAGGTCATGGTGCCGTATTTTTGCCATCTTTCAACGATGGCGACATGGCGGGCTGTTTCGTATATTCATTATTAGTGTCGTTAAAACAGGTGGTTATGCTAATGCATTCGATATCTCTGACATTTTGTCGCACGTCCGCCGCCCGACGTTGCCTTTTGCCGGGAATCCTGCGAAACAGGGCGCGCAAGGCCGGAACACGCTTTTCCGTCCATGCAATGCCCTTCCTGGGCGTTTCCTCCCTAGAAGACTTGGGCCGCCGGCTTCCCGCCAGGCGGCCTTTTTTTCACCGGATCCCTCGACATCGATGCCGATGCGCTTGCAGACGCCACACGGGTGTGCTGGAAAAAGAGGCAGTCTGTCCATGGCGGCAGATGATTGCGCAATTATTGCGCATCAGTCAGGAAGGGAACCTGTGAGGGGAAGATCATGATCGATTCCGGAGATACCGCGTGGATTCTCACGTCCACGGCGCTGGTGCTGCTGATGACCATTCCGGCGCTGGCGCTGTTCTATGGCGGGCTGGCGCGGGCCGGCAACGTGCTGTCGGTGCTGATGCATTGTTTCGCCATCGCCGCGCTGGCCTCGCCGCTGTGGCTGGTGGCGGGGTATTCGCTGGCCTTCGCGACGGGCAATGCCGTCATCGGTGACCTGTCGAAGGCGCTGCTGTTGTCCATGGACAGGGGCGCGGCGTGGGGCGGCACCAAACTGCCCGAAAGCCTGTTCTTCATGTTTCAGATGACCTTCGCCATCATCACCCCGGCGCTCATCGTCGGCGCCTACGTGGAGCGGGTGCGCTTTCCCGCGGTGCTGCTGTTCTCCGGCCTGTGGCTGCTGCTGGTCTATGCGCCGGTGACCCACTGGGTGTGGGGCGGCGGCTGGCTGGCGCGGCTCGGAGTCATGGACTTCGCCGGCGGCATCGTGGTGCATGTCACCGCCGGCGTGGCGGCGCTGGTGTTCGCCGCCGTGCTGGGCCCGCGCAAGGGCTTTCCCGATCACGTGCAGCCGCCGCATGCGCCATGGATGGTGATGATCGGCGCCGCCCTGCTGTGGGTCGGCTGGTTCGGCTTCAACGCCGGCTCGGCGGTGGCCGCCAATGCCGACGCCGCCATGGCCATGCTGGTCACCCACGTCTCCGCCGCCACCGCCACCCTGGTGTGGATGGCCATCGAGTGGAAGAAGTTCGGCAAACCGTCGCTGGTCGGCGCCGTCACCGGCACCATCGCCGGGCTGGCCACCATCACCCCGGCGTCCGGTTTCGTCGGCCCGGTGGCGGCGCTGATCATCGGCGCCGTGGCCGGCAGTCTTTGCTTCTTCATGGTGGACGTGGTCAAGCGCAAGTGGCAGGTTGACGATTCACTGGACGTGATGGCGGTGCACGGCATCGGCGGCGCCACCGGCACCTTGCTGGTGGCGTTGCTGGCCGGCCTGCCGGGCGGGGCCGGGCTGGCCGAAGGCACCGGCATGGGCGCGCAACTGGGCGTGCAGGCGCTGGGGGTGGTCAGCGTGGCGGCCTTCACCGCCGTCGTCAGCTGGCTGATCCTGAAACTGACCGCCGCCACCGTCGGCCTCAGAGCCACCCCGCAAGAGGAAACCGAAGGGCTGGATTACACGGCCCACGGTGAAACCGCCTACAACCTCTGAGCCGGCAAAAAAGCCCCGCCGGGGATACCGGCGGGGCCAGTCGGGCATGATGAAGAGGAGGAAGGGGGAGGAAGTCATCATGCCTTGGGGGAGGAAACTTGCAGCTCAAAGCAGATCGAGCGGCACCTTCAGGTAGCGCACGCCGTTGTCTTCCGCTTGCGGCAGCTGACCGGCGTGGATGTTCACCTGAATGGACGGGATGATGAGCCTGGGCAGCGACAAGGTGGCGTCGCGCGCCTCGCGCATCTTGACGAACTCGTCCTCGCCGATGCCGTCCTTGACATGGATGTTGGCGCGGCGCTGTTCGCCCACCGTCGTCTCCCAGGCCGGCTCGCGGCCCTCAGGCGGATAGTCGTGGCACACGAAGACGCGGGTTTGCTCCGGCAGCGCCAGGATGCGCTTCACGGAACGATACAGGGTCTTCGCGTCGCCGCCGGGGAAGTCGGCCCGCGCGGTGCCCACGTCGGGCATGAAGATGGTGTCGCCGACGAACGCCGCGTCGCCCACCACATGGGTCATGCAGGCCGGGGTGTGCCCGGGCGTGTGCAGGGCCACGGCGCGCATGGCGCCGATCCTGTATTCCTCGCCGTCCTCGAACAGGTGGTCGAACTCGTCCGCCTTGCCCGACAGCGCCTTCGCGTCGTTGAACACCTTGCCGAACACCTTCTGCACGGTGCCGATCGGCTTGCCGATGGCGATCCTGCCGCCGCCCAGCTGCTCGCGCACATAGGGCGCGGCGGACAGGTGATCGGCGTGGGCGTGGGTCTCGATGATCCAGTCCACCTCAAGATCGTTGTCGCGCACGAAAGAGATCAGCTTGTCGGCCGATGTCGTGGCGGTGCGCCCCGACGCGGCGTCATAGTCCAGCACCGGGTCGATGATGGCGCAATGGTTGCTGTTCGGATCCTTCACCACATAGCTGATGGTGAAGGTGTCCGGATCGAAGAAACCGGTGACCTCCGGCTTCAGGTTCAGATCGACCGCATGGTCGATGGTGGTGTCGATGGCGCCCATGGCCTGTATGCCTCCATTCCTGCGGGGCCGCCTCGCCGCGGCCCTTATATTAGAAAAGTCTGATATAACATAGGAGCCAGGCCGTCCAGTTCAAGGGGGGCGGCGGTTCATCCCGCCTGATGGGATGTGGACAGCAAAAAAAAGCCCGCGCGCGGCGGGCCTTTTCATCGTCGTGCGGGAACTTGGCGCGGGCCGGGCGCGCGGGCCGCGCACTCAGCGTTTCCGGCCGCCCTTCGGCAACAGCCCTTCGCGTTGCAGGCGCTTGCGCTCCAGCTTGCGGGCCCGGCGGATGGCCTCGGCCTTTTCGCGCGCCCGGCGCTCGGAGGGCTTCTCGTAATAGGCGCGCAACTTCATCTCGCGGAAGATGCCCTCGCGCTGCATTTTCTTCTTCAGCGCCTTCAGCGCCTGATCGATGTTGTTGTCACGAACGATGACCTGCACGGTGCTTCACCTGTTCCTTCAGAATCGGGTTGAATGTTGCAAACGACAAAACGGGCGCGGCCACAGCCGGCGCGCCACCTCCTGTGTGGCGGCCTACATATCAGAACGGTTTCAGGTTGTCGAGGCCGATGCGGCGTCAATCGCCGCCATGATGAGCGCTCTGGCTTCCGCCGCGCCGCCCCAGCCTTCGGTCTTCACCCATTTGCCGCCTTCCAGATCCTTGTAATGGGTGAAGAAGTGCTCGATCTGCTTCAGCTGGATGTCCGGCAGATCGGCGATGTCGTGGATGGTTTCGTAATGGCGGGTGATGTGCGGCGCCGGCACCGCGACGATCTTCTCGTCCCCGCCCTTCTCGTCGCGCATCTTCAAGACGCCCACCGGGCGCACCGCGATGATGCAGCCGGGCAGCAGCGGGCGCGAGGAGATCAGCACCACGTCCAGCGGATCGCCGTCGTCGCCCAGGGTGTGGGGGATGAAGCCGTAATTGCCGGGATAGCGCATCGGGGTGTAGAGATAGCGATCCACCACCACGGTGCCGGCCGCCTTGTCCATCTCATACTTGATGGGCTCGCCGCCGATCGGCACCTCGATCACCACGTTGACCTCTTCGGGCGGATTGGCGCCGATGGTGATGGCCTCCAGGCGCATGGTAAAGACTCCCTTGAACGGTTGGCATGCGGAAACTGGCGGCAAGCCATGCCGCAAATCGCCGCCGCCGGCAAGTGGCTCAGCGGCCGGCAAGCTGTCGCAGGGAGCGCCCGCCATAGCTGAAATGATGCAGATGGGCGGTGAAGTTGAAGCCGCTGAGCCGGCCCGTGACCTTCACCGGCACCAGCAGCAGGCCGGCCGTCTTCGTCTTCACCGGCACGATCCAGGCGGTGTAATGGGACGACTGGCCGTTGGCGCCGGGCGGCGAGCCGGCATACTGATGCAAGGTGGCGCGGCACTTCACCACCGGGCCGCGGTATTGGCTGCCGGCATAGGTGGCGCGCCCCAGCGGTTTCAATGACAGGTCATAGACCTTGAAGCCGTCATAGGCGCGAAAACGGCCCTTGCAGACGCCGCCCAGATTGCCGGTGTTGATGAACATGCTCAGGGGGTCGAAGGTGGCGCGGGTCAGGAACCGCCGGATCGCCGCGTCGTGCGGCTTCATATAGGGCGGCGCGCTGACGGCGCGCGGCACGGATTTCCAGACCAGCGCGGTCTTGTGCGTCTCGTTCCGGTTGCCTGGCCGGATGCGCATGGAAAAGCTCAGCGGCTTCAGGATGACCCCCTGGCGCATCCCTTTGGTGGCGAAATTCTGGAAATAGCCGCCCATGCGGGCCAGCATGTCGCTGGGGATGATGGCGGCGCTGGCGGTGTAGGCCTTGCCGGCGTAGTTGGCGTTGAGCTTCACGGTCATGACGGTGGCGCCGAACACCCGCGCCTTGGCGACGAGCGACAGTTTCTCCGCCTGGGCCGGGGCAGAGGCCAGGGTCAGCGCCAGCGCCATGGCGGCGGTGATACGGGGGCGTCCGGTGAGAAGCGTGGGGTTCATCATGCGTGCCTTGTCCTCAAGCTGGTTTTTTTGCCGATTCCGCCGCCGGCGGCGTGGGTGGTGCATTGCCGCTTGCGGCATGAACGGCCGATGAATGGCGGCGCTTGACGTTTGCCATGCGCTCGCTTATCAGATGCGGCCTGACATGAACATCAGCAGACGACTGGAGCAATATCATGGCACGGCGCTGTGAACTGACCGGCAAGGGCGTGATGACCGGCAACAACGTCAGCCACGCCCACAACAAGACCCGCCGGCGCTTCCTGCCCAATCTCGTCAACGTCACCTTGCAAAGCGAGGCGATGGGCCAGAGCTACCGTTTCCGCATCAGCGCGCAGGCGTTGAAGAGCGTCGATCACAGAGGCGGGCTGGACGCCTTCCTGATGAAGGCGAAGGACGCCGAGCTGTCGCCGCGCGCCCGGAAGCTGAAGAAGCAGATCGGCAAGCGGCTGGCGGCGCAGGCCTGAGCCGCTTTTCCCACCGTATTCCCGGCCCCGCCAGGGCGCGCCCCTGGCGGGGCCGTCGCCTTCGGGTTGGATTTTTTCCGCGCCGCGGGCTACCAACGGGGCGATGATTCGCAAAGCCTATGACTGGATGATGAACCTGGCCGCGCACCGCAACGCGAGCCGCGCGCTGGCCATCGTGGCGTTCATCGAAAGCTCGGTTTTTCCCATCCCGCCGGATGCGCTGCTGATCCCCATGGGGCTGGCGCAGCGGCGCAAGGCGTTCCGGCTGGCCGCCATCGCCACCGTGGCCTCGGTGCTGGGCGGCGCGCTGGGCTATGCCATCGGCCATTTCTTCTTCGAGACCATCGGCCGGGCCATCGTCGATTTCTACGGCCTGACGGAGAAGTTCCGCGCCTTCACCGGCTGGTACAATGAAAATGGCGCCGCCATCGTGCTGTTCGCCGGCATCACGCCGTTTCCCTACAAGGTCATCACCATCGCCAGTGGCGTCACCGGCCTGTCGTTTCCGGTGTTTCTCGTCGCTTCCGTCGTGGCGCGCGCGTTGCGCTTCTTCGTGCTGGCGGCGCTACTCTATTGGTTCGGCCCCACGGTCAGGCATT
>DRPD01000331.1 GCA_011374735.1 Thermopetrobacter sp. | reverse complement strand
GTCATTCTCAACGAGATCGTGCGCGCCATGAAGGATGACCGGCGGGTCGAACTACGCGGTTTCGGCGCCTTTTCGGTGCGCTACCGCAAGGCCCGCATGGCCCGCAATCCGCGCACCGGCGAGGTGGTGCCCGTGGGGGCGAAGAAGATGCCCTATTTCCGCGCCGGCAAGGAGCTGCGCGAACGGCTCAACGCCCGCTGACCACCCGCTCGGCAAGGGAGAACGGCACATGAAGCGCATCATCGGCCTGCTGATCGGCGTCCCGGTGTTCGTGGTGCTGGCCGCCCTGGCCCTGGCCAATCGCGCCTGGGTGACCATATCGCTCGATCCCGTCACCCCCGATCAGCCGTTCTTCTCCTTCCAGCTGCCGCTGTGGTCGGTGTTCATGCTGGGCGTGCTCATCGGCCTGATCGCCGGCGGCGTCGCCACCTGGCTGCGCCAGGGCAAATGGCGCGCCCGGGCCCGCGACGCCGCGTATCAACTGGAGGTGGAGCGCATGAACCGCGCCCGCGCCGAAGAGGCGCAACAGCCCGTTGCCGCCCACTCCGACAAGAAGGCCCTGCCGGCCGCCTGAGCCGGCGACGGCGACATTGTCAGGCCGCGCCCCTTCGTCTATATGGGAGCAGGCCTCAGGCACCCGTAGCTCAGCTGGATAGAGCGCTGCCCTCCGAAGGCAGAGGTCGCACGTTCGAATCGTGCCGGGTGCGCCACTCACGCCACGCGCCTCAGCCGATCACCCCCGCCGTCATCAGCCCGAACAGCACTGCCGCCAGCGCGAAGCGGTAGAGCACGAACGGGGTCAGCCCCACCCTGGCGATCACCTTCATCAGGAAGGCGATGGCCCCCAGCGCCACGAAGAAGGTCAGCACCCCGGCCGCCACCGCGTCGGTGGAAATCACCACACCCTCGCCGATCGCCTCGCCCAGCACCAGCAGGCCCGCGCCGGCGATCGCCGGAATGCCCAGCAGGAAGGAGAAGCGCGCCGCCTCCACCCGGCTCAGCCCGGCCAGCAGCCCGGCCGACATGGTGATGCCGGAGCGCGACACGCCGGGGATGATGGCCACCGCCTGCGCCGCGCCGATCAGCAGCGCCTGCGCGGTGCTCAGGCCCTCCGCCGCCTTCGTCTGGCGGCCGAGCCGGTCGGCCAGCCACATCAGCAGGCCGAACACGACGGCGTTGACGGCGACGATGAACGGCCCGCGCAGCGCGTCCTGCAGGCCGCTGAACTTGCTGAACAGGCCGAAGGCCACCGCCGGCACGGTGGCGACGATCAGCATCAGCGCCAGCCGCCCGGCCGGCGTCACCCGCCCGCCCAGCAGGCTGAGCGCCCCGCCGATCATCTGCATGACATCGCGCCGGAAATAGACCAGCACGGCGAGAAACGAGCCCATGTGCACCATCACGTCGGTGATCAGCCCCTGATCCTTCCAGCCGGTCAGCACCGGCACCAGGATCAGATGGCCGGAGGAGGAGATGGGCAGGAACTCCGTGATCCCCTGCACGAGGGCGAGCACGATGATTTGTTCGATGGGCATGGGCAGCCTCTGATGATGTGCGGATGCAGGAGAGAATCACGCCGCTGACCGTTGCAGCCGCAATTAGCGCACAACCAGCGCCGCCGGCAAGTGAGCTCAGCGGCAGGTCACCGGCCCGATGAACTCCTGCTCGCCGTCCTTGCGCGCATAGCGGAAGGTGGCCGTGCAGGTGGCCTCGCCGGTGTCGATCGTCACCGTGTTGATCTTGCCCAGGCCCTCCAGATAGGCCTGCCCGTCATAGCCCACCAGCCAGGTCTCCTTGCTTCCCTTGAGCTTCACTTCGCTGCCCATGGGGATGTCCTGGCCGGTGGCGTCCTTGAACACCACCAGCGCCGCCGCCACGTGCGGCTTGATCTTGAAGTCGATGACCACGCCGGCCCCGCGCTGGGCCGGCACCACCACCTTCTTCACCGTCGGAATGCGGGCGTCCACCGGCAGCTCCGTCGTCTCGATGGAAATCTTGTTGCGCGCCAGCGCCCGCAGATCGGTGATCAGCACCTTGCCGGAGCGCCCGCTGCGGGCATAGGGGCGGTTTTCGTATTTCACCAGCACGTTCGGCGCCCCGACGTTGACCACCGCGAAGGCGTCGTTGACGCGGTTGGCCGCGAACAGCCCGCCGCCGGCCATCACCAGCGCGCCTTCCGCCGCCACGTGCCCGGCGAAACCGTCGCCATGCTTGCCGATGCGCCCGCGCAGGGTCATGTAACGGGCCCGCCAGCCGAGCGAGGCATCCACCGACACCGTGTCCGCCTTGGTCACGCTGGCCTGCCAGCCCACCGAGTTGATCTTGCGCCCCAGCGACTTGCCGGCGCTGACCGAGAACCGGTGCTTGCCGTTCTCGCTGCGCGAATAGCCGGTGGAGATGTGGCCGCGGTCGCCGCCCAACGGGATGCTGACGCCGGCGGCGATGCCGAAGCCTTTCAGGTTGGTCACGTCGGCGAAGGCCGAGACATACAGCGAGGTTCGCTTGAACAGCGGCTGATTGAGGGCCAGCGACACCAGATGTTGCGGCGCCGCCGTGCCGCTGTCGATATGCATGTAGTTCACCGACAGGCTGCTGTTGGTGGGGCGCAGTTGGAAGCCGGCGCTGATGGTGTCGATGGCCTTCGGAAACGCCGCGTTGGCCGAACTGCCGGGCACCGCGACGGTGGCCGGCAGGGCGGAAACCGTGGCCATGTCCGCATAAGGGCCGAAGGTGCGCATGGTGGAGGCATGCAGGCTGAACGGCCCATAGCGGGTGCTGAGAGCGCCATACAGCAGGAAGCCGACTCCCTTGCCGCTGCGCGACACCGCGCCCGCCGCCTTGACCAGCACCCGCCCGGCCAGCGCCGTCGTGACGCCGCCGCCGATCAGTTGCACGTCCCTGGAGATCTCCGTGTGGCCATGCAGCGTCGTCTGGTCGGTCAGTCCATAGCGGAACGAGCCGATCACGCCGGTTTGGGCGAGGGCGTAATCGAAGTCTTTCTGCCCGTAATTGCGCCGTGGCGCGCCGATGGCCAGCGAGAAGTCGAACAATCCCTTGCGCAGCAGATCGGGCGAGGCGTAGAAGCGTTTCTTCTTCACGATCTCGCGCCCCGATGCGTCGCGCAGCACCAGCCGCGCCTCGCCGGAGGAGGAGATGGCCGGGATATTGGTGATGGTGAACGGCCCCGGCGCCACCTTCTGCGAATGGACCTTGAGGTTGTTCACATACACGTCCGCCGTGGTCGGCACCGCGGCGGTGGCCGACAGGCTGGGCAGCGGCGTCGTCACCACGTCGTCGCGCACCCCGTAGTTGCGGCTCACCATGACGCCGCCCAGCCGTATCGCCCTGGCCCAGGCCGGCCCGGCGCTCACCAGATCGCCCACCCGCCAGCTCAGGGCCCGTTTGCGGTCGGTGTATGTCCAATAGGTGTCCAGGCGCCGGAAACCGGCCCGGCCATTGGCGTCGATCCGCGCGAAGCCGGTGGCGCGCAGCGTGCCCCAGGGCGAGAACAGGCGGCCGTCCAGATTGAGCGATACGCCGTTGAAGCGGTGTTTCGTCAACGTGGTGTCGGTGGAGCCGGCGGCGAACAGGGAATAATTGAGCACCAGGCCCGTGGCCGGCTGTGTCAGCTCCTGATCGCGCGGCAGGCCGCGCTGGTGCAGATCGGTCACCTTGGGGATGCGCCGGCGCTCGCTGACGCGGATGTGCATGCGCTGCGCCGTTTCGTCATAGCGCGCCGTCGCCCCGACATCGGCCAGCGCCACCAGGTCATCGTCTTCCTTGCCGTCGGGCGCCCGGATGCCGATCTCTTCCATCTCCCGCGCCTTCATGGCGAAGCTGCCGTCGCCGCGCCGGATGAATTCCGCCACCAGCCCGATGCCATGGCCGTTGATGAACACTTCCAGATACAGCGGCATGGCGTCCGGATCGATCAGCGCCGGATCGGCCGGCGGCAGCGCCGCGGCGTCTCCCGCCGCCGTCACCGGCGGCAGGGCGGCGGCCCCGCCGTCGGCCGCGACAGGCGTCACCGGCGGCGTCTCGTTGGCGATCGGCTCGCCGTCGGCGTCGGTGGTCTTGTGGATGATGGTGCCTTTGGCCGGGGTCTTCTTTTTCTTCTTTTTCCGCGGTTGCGGCGGCGCGGTGGCCGGGGGCTGGAAAGGCGTCAGAATGGCCAGCTTTGGCGGCGGCAGGGCGGCGGCGGGGTCGAAGGCGTATGAATCGGTTGGAATCGGCAGTAGCGCCAGGGCGGAAAGGGCGGGGATCCACCGGCGCCGGATGAGGGCGTGTCGGGTGCGTTTATCGCACCGGTATTCTGGCCGCGAATCGCCCATGGACTCCTGTTCCCTTCACGGTGATGGTTCCCCTCACCGGGATTTTCACTCTGAGACGCCACTGACGTGCGGAGTTGCCCAACACGTATCCGGCCAGCCCTTTGGTTATGGTTTGTGTTCTGCCGCCGGAGGAGATGCGCAAACCGACGATACGCTCGTAGCGCCCGCCGGCATTGCGCGCCGTCAGGATCAGGCTGCGGCCCCTGCGCCGCGCCGCCCAGGAAATCTTCGGTCTGGATGTGCCCGGCTCGAAGAAGAACACCGGGATCGAGTAGCGCACCGCGATGATGACGCCCATGCCGCGCACCTTCTTGCGCTCCGGGATTTCGTCCACCACCAGGCGGTAGCTTTCCTCGCCCTTCACGGGCTGTTTGGAAACGCGCACGATGCGGATGACGCTGTCGCGCTTCGGCGCGATGCGCAGCAGGGGCGGGCTGGCCACCACCGTGCGGGTGGGTGACAGCACGTCCCTGCCGTTTCGTTGTGTCCAGCGGAACAGCCGCACCTGAAGGGTGGTGCGCCTGTCGCCCAGGTTGCCCAGGGTCAGCGTCGCCACGGCGCCGGGCGCGGGCACCTGGATCAGCACCGGGCGCACGGACATCAGCCCGGCCCGTGCCGTCGTGGTGCCCAGGGCGGCCGACGCGGTGATGATGCCGGCCGCCGCCACAGTCGTCAGGCGCTTCATCGCATTCCCCTCCCGGACATGCGTGTCGCTGGTTGATCAACGCCCGTTGGGCGCGGCGATCAGTAGGTGACGGTCACCGTCATGGTGTCGGTGTAGGTGCCGGCCGTCGGCGTGGCCTGCGCCGCCACCGTGGCGGTGATGGTGTGGGTCTGCTCCGAACCGGTGCCGGTGTCGCTGGCGGTGCTCAGCGCCGCGGAGTAGGCCACGTCTTCGCTGCCGTTGACCATGCGCGGGCCGGAGCCGTTGTCATTGGCGCCGGTGTTCAGCGCCATGGTGTAGCCCCAGCCGTTGGTGCAGGTCACGCCGAACGTGGTGGACGCCGTCAGCGTGGTGTCCAGCAGACCCTGGGAACCGAAATCGATGGTGCCCGGCGCGGTGGTGATCTTGCACTCGTTGACGATGGTGATCTGCACCGTGAAGTTGGACGACACCGTCACCGCCTGCGCGGCGCCCGCCATCATGCCCAGGGCGGCCAGCGCCGCCATCAAACGCATCTTGTTCATCTCTTCCGTCTCCTTTTCTCCTGCTCACTGTCCTGTTTGACATGCATCCCGTGGCACCCGCGTAACCGGAAGGGAGCCACGGCCGGCGAGGCGGCCCGGTGGTTGTTGTTGTCTGCCGGGACATGGCCTTCGCTGGACACACAGACTCGCGCGCGGAAATGAAGGAAAGGTTAAAGGCGCGATGCATTGAGAGGTGATTGTTAAGGCTGTGCTACAGGGCCAACGGTTAACAAAAGGTTAAGGCCCGCCTTAAGCGCATGAATTACATGTGATAATATATTTCTATCATGAATAGGGCTTCCGGGCCCCGGGCCTGCGCGCCGCCGCCCCGGCCGCTGAAAACCACTGGCGGGACGGCCGCGCTTGTAATATGAATCGGGCCAGGGCCGTGCGCGGGTGCCCGACGAGCACTCGCCGAAGTCTGCCGAAGGAATGATCGATGCGCCTTGAGGCTGGGGGAAGAGATGTCTGGTGAATGCATCGTCATCGCCGATGACCACCCATTGTTCCGCGCCGCGCTGAAGCAGATTCTGGCCTCCGACCTGCCGGAAGTGACGTTCGTGGAGGCCGGCAGCATGGACGGCGTGATCTCCGCCATCGGCCGCGAGACCCATCCCGACCTGATCCTGCTCGATCTGAAGATGCCCGGCGTGCAGGGCTTCTCCGGCCTTGCCTGGCTGCGCGCCCAGTATCCGGAGATCCCCGTGGTCATCGTCTCCGCCTCCGAGGAGCCGGCCATCATCCGCCGCGCCATGGCCCTGGGGGCGTCGGGCTTCATCCGCAAGTCGGCCCCGGCGGAGGTCATGCAGCAGGCCCTGCGCGCCGTTCTCAATGGCGAGCTGGCGGTGCCGGAAGACGTGCCGCTCGATGCCGGCGAGGACGACGAGACCGGCGAGATCGCCCAGCGGCTGGCCGCCCTGACCCCGCAGCAGATGCGGGTGCTGATGCTGCTGCGCGAGGGCCTGCTGAACAAGCAGATCGCCTATGAGCTGGGGGTGTCGGAGGCCACCATCAAGGCTCACGTTTCCGCCATCTTGCAGAAGCTGAAGGTGGAAAGCCGCACCCAGGCGGTCATCGCCGCCAGCCGCATCGACGAGGCGCTCATCACCACCGAGCGTTCCTGAAGCTCATTCGTCGTCTTCCGCCTCTTCCAGGGTGCGTTTCAGCGCCCTCAGCCCGGCCTTGTAATCGGGGTAGGCGGGCCGCCAGCCGAGCCGTTCCTTCAGCTTCGCATTGGAAACGCGCTTCGACTCGCCATAGAACGAGCGCGCCATGTCGGAAAGCTCCGCTTCCGCGAACGCCACCCGCGGCGGCGGGGCCAGCCCCAGCAGCTCATGGGCGAACAGCGCCACCTCGTGCGGCGGCGCCGGCGCGTCGTCGGTGACGTTGTAGATCTCTCCCGGCGTCGGTTGGGCGATGGAGGCGGCCAGCGCCGCCACCAGATCGTCCAAATGAATGCGCGAGAACACCTGCCCTTCCTTCACCACGATGCGTGACTGCCCGGCCAGCGCCTTCTTCAATGGGCTGGAATGCGGCCCGTAGATGCCCGGCAGGCGGAAGATGTGCACCGGCAGGCCGGTTTCCTCATGCAGCGCCAGCCATTGCCGCTCCGCCATCAGCCGCCGCCTGCCCCGTTCGCTCACCGGCGCCGGCGGCGTCGTCTCGTCCACCCACGCCCCGCCGTGATCGCCATACACCCCGACGGTGGAGAGATAGCCCACCCATCGCAGATGCGCCGCCGCCTCGCGGATCATGTCGCCCGCCGCCTCCAGCGCCACGTCGCCGCCATCGCCGGGCGGGATGGAGATCAACAGGTGGCTCACCCCGGCGAGCGCATGCGGCGGCAGGGGGCGCGCCTCGTTGAACAGGTGGCCGCGCACCGCCTCCACCGCCAGCCGGTCCAGCCCCACCGCTTCGCGCGCCGTGCCCGACAGCCGCCAGCCGTCGGCGCGCAAGCGCCGGGCCAGGGCCCGCGCCACGTTGCCGAACCCGAAGAAGAACATGTGCCCGCTCATGCCGTGCGCTCCATCTCGTCGGCCAGCCATTCGGCCCTGACCATCTGATCGTGCTCCCACACCAGCGCCCGCGCCCGCCTGGCCCGCCATGTCTCGCGCGGCCACAGGCGATGCAACGCCCACACCGCCATGGCCCGGATCAACGGGTGCGGATCGTCCAGCCGCGCCGCCGCCGGATCGGCCAGCCCCGCCTTGCCGCTGTTGCCGATGGCGATCAGCACATTGGCGATGAAGCGCCGATACCCGGCCCGGCGCACCGGCGTGGTGGCGAACAGCCGGCGAAACGCCGCCTCGTCGAGCCGCGCCAGATCGGCCAGCGGCAAGTCCAGCAGCTCCTCCTTCAGCGCCAGTTTCGCCTCGCTGGCGGCCCGCGCGTGTCTGTTCCACGGGCACACCGCCAGACAGTCGTCGCAGCCGAAGACGCGGTTGCCCATCGACGCCCGCAAGCGGCGCGGCACCGGCCCGCTGTGTTCGATGGTCAGATAGGAGATGCAGCGCCTGGCGTCCAGCCGCCGCGGGCCGATGAAGGCGCCGGTCGGGCAGATGTCGAGACAGGCCGTGCAGCTGCCGCAATGCGCCCGCGCCGGCGCGTCGGGGGCGAGGCGCGCCGTGCTCAGGATGACGCCGAGCAACAGCCAGTTGCCGAACGCGCGCGACAGCACGCAAGTGTGCTTGCCCGTCCAGCCGATACCGGCCTGCGCCGCCAGCGGCCGTTCCAGCAGCGGCGCGGTGTCCACGAACACCTTCACCTCCGCCCCGGTGTGTTTCACCAGCCATTGCGCCAGATGTTTCAACCGGCCCTTGATCACGGCGTGATAATCGCGCCGGAGGGCATAGAGCGACACGACGCCATGCGCCCGCCGCTTCGGGCGCGCCAGCGGGTCGAGGCCTTGCGGCGGCCCATAGTTCATGGCGCAGACGATGGCGGTGCGCGCCTCCGGCCACAGGGCGCGCGGATGACGGCGGCGGGCGAGGGTGGCGGCCAGCCACTCCATGGTGCCGTGGCGGCCTTCGGCGATGAAGGTCTCAAGCCCCGTGGCGGCGGCCTCAGGCACCGCCGCCGGAGCGATGCCCACCGCGTCGAAACCCAGCGCCCGCGCTTTGTCTTTCAGCCGTTCTTCCAGCCTCGCCATACGGCAACAAGGCGGCGGCGTCACTTAAAAGTCAAGTTGCGAATAGACGGCGGCGGGCGCCACGCCGGCCACCCGGTCGGTGAGCAGCGGCCGGAAGGCGGGCCGCGACTTGATGCGCTGATACCACACCTTGGCGGTGGCGAAGTCGCCCCAGTTCAGCGCGTCGAGATATTCCAGCGCCGACAGATGCGCCGCCGCCGCCAGATCGGCCAGCGTCAGCTCGTCACCGGCCAGCAGCCCGCGCTGTTCGGCCAGCCGGTCGATGACCTCCAGGTACGCCGCCACCCGCTGCACCGCGGCGCGCAGCCGCCGGGTGTCCGGCGCCCCGCCGCCCTGTTCGCGCGGCAGCTTGCGGCGCAGCACCTTCTCCATCAGCACCGGCCGGGTCGCGTCCATGTACATGCGCCCGTCGAAGAACGCGCTCAGCCGCCGCGCTTCCGCCCGCTGCGCCGCCGTGGCCCCGGTCAGGTTCTTCTTCGCGCCGCGCGTCTCCAGCAGGTATTCGCCCGCCGCCAGCGCGCCCGCCGCCGTGGCCCCGTCGTCATCGACGAGAAGCGGCATCTCCGCCGGCGGGGTGAAGTCGAAAAGCGCCGCATCGGGCTGCCAGGGCGGCGAGGCGACGAGCTCCGGCGTCTCGCCATATTCGGCCAGCATCAGCCGGATGCGGCGGCAGAAAGGATCCAGTGCGAAATGATACAACCGCGCCATGTGCGAGGCCCCCGAATCAATGTCGTGTTTCAAGTCTGGCTAACAGCGGATCGTGGCGACAACGCGATGTCAGCCGAAGGTGCGTTTAGGGTCTGGTCTCAATAAATGCGTCGATGCCAGCGGCATTTTCGCAAGATAGCGCCGAGACTTTCTTTCGCCGGCAATACCTTGAGGTATTGGCAAGAAAGAAAGGCCGGCGATATGCAGCGAAAATGACGCCCCAAGGGGCTGGCGCAAAAAAACCGCTGAAACAACAAATAACCCTTTGCCTTTTCAGTGTTTTTGCGCCAGACTGGCGCGGCGGATTTGTTGAGACCAGACCCTAAGCCAGGCGAACACCGCCCGCGCCGCCTGCAACTCGCCGCCCTTCGGTCTGGCCGGCTTGTCCGCCGGGTTCCAGGCGAACACGTCCACATGCGCCCAGCGCCGCCGATCGCCGACGAACCGGGAGAGGAACAAGGCGGCGACGATGGCCCCGGCGAAGCCGTTGGAAGCGATGTTGCAAAGATCGCTCGCCTGCCCCTTCAGGCCCTCCATGTAGGGCTGCCACAGCGGCAGCCGCCATACCGGATCGTCCACCGCCGCGCCCGCTTCCGTCAGCGCGGCGGCCAGATCGTCGTCGTCGCAGAATAACGCCGGCAGATCGGGCCCCAGCGCCACCCGCGCCGCCCCGGTCAGGGTGGCGAAGTCGAGGATCAGGCGTGGCTCCTCCTCCGCCGCCAGCGAAAGCGCGTCGGCCAGAATGAGGCGGCCTTCCGCGTCGGTGTTGCCCACCTCCACGCTCAGCCCGTTGCGCGCCGTCACGATGTCGCCGGGGCGCATCGCGCCGCCGGCCACCGCGTTCTCCACCGCCGGGATCAGCAGCCGAAGCCGCACCGGCAGCCCGGCCGCCATGATCATCCGCGCCAGCGCCAGCGCCGTCGCCGCGCCGCCCATGTCCTTCTTCATCAGCCGCATCGCCGAGGACGGCTTCAGATCGAGCCCGCCGGTGTCGAAACACACCCCCTTGCCGACAATCGTGATCTTAGGCGCGTCAGCATCGCCCCACACCAGATCGATCAGCCGCGGCGCGCGATCGGCCGCCGCCGCCCGCCCCACCGCCTCGACGAGCGGGAAGCCGTCGCGCAAGGCATCACCCATGACCACCCGGACTTGCGCGCCGAAACGATCTGCCACGCCGCGCACCGCCGCTTCCAGTTCGGCCGGGCCCAGATCGTTGGCCGGGGTGTTGATCAGATCGCGCGCCAGCCACATCGCCGCCGCCTCGTTCAGCACGTCATCGCGCGCCACGCCCGGCGGGCAGATCAGCCGCGCCGGTTCGCGGGCACTCTCCTTGTAGCGGCTGAACGCATAGGCCGAGGCCGGCCAGCCCAGCGCGAACAGCCGCGCGTCCACGTCATCGGCCCGTGCAAGGCGGTAGGTGCCCGCCGGCAGGCGTCTGGCGAAGCCGCCGGTGCCCAGTGCGCGCGCATCGCGACCCAGGCCCGCCAGCACCCGTTCGATGCCGCCCGCCGCGCCGGGGAGCATCAGCACCTGGCCGAACGCCGCCGTGAAGCCGGCCTCCTCGGCATGACGCCGCCAGCGATCGGGCAGGGCGGCCAGCACCGCCTGCAGCGAGTCTTCCGCCACCGGCCACAGCTCGATGGCCGGTTCCGCCGCCTCCGCGGGCAACAGCAGCGTGGCGGGATCGTATGCCGGGTTTTCCATGCTCATGAGCCGCTTCATACGCATTTTGACGCGCCCCGTCATCGTCCACGCGATTATGGTTAACAGTTTGTTGAGACCTGCCCGGGCAGGATGGCGGCAGGCTGGAATTCCCCGTTGTCAGGAGAACGATCATGAGGCGCATGCGAATCGTGACGGGCGCGGCCCTGTTGCTCATCGCCCCGGCGCTGGCCGCCTGCCAGACCACCAGCGGCGGAGGCGCCGACGCGATCACCACCGGCTCCACCACCCCCGCCCCGACCCTGAAGGGCGCGGCGGCCGCCGAACGGGACTGGCGGCGCGACCCGAAGAACCTGCGCAAGGGGCTGGCCTACGCCGCCAGCCTGCGCGCCCTGGGGCAGACCGGCCGCGAGCTGGCGGTGCTGAAGGCCCTCGTCGGCTTTCGCCCCCGTGACGTGACCTTGCGCGCCCATTATGGCCGCCGCCTGCTGGCCGCCGGGCGCGCCGTGCAGGCCGAAAAGGCGTTCCGCGCCGTCATCGCGCTGGGCCGCGCCGACTGGAAGGCGTATAACGCGCTGGGCGCCGCCCTCGCCGCGCAGGGGCGCTATGCGGCGGCCCGCGCCGTCTATCAGCAGGCCCTGAAGGCATCGCCGAACAACCCGAAGGTGCTCAACAACATCGCCATGAGCCATATCCTGCAAGGCAATCCGCAGGAAGGCGAACGCATCCTGCGCGCCGCCATGAAGCTGCCAGGCGGTGGCAATGACCCCCGCCTGCGCCAGAATCTGGCCCTGGCCCTGGGTCTGCAGGGCCGCTTCAGGGAAGCGCGCTACATCGCCAGCCAGGATCTCTCCCCGGCCGAGGTGGAGGCCAACATGGCCTATCTGAAGCGCATGCTTGGCGGCTCCGACGTGTGGAAGAAATTGCAGAAAGGGTAATCTTGCAATCGCCCGAATTGTGCTATTGCGTTAGCCCGGCAGGAACAACCAACCTCCGTGGGAGAGCGGGCATGAGCGCCGCCCAATGGCATGGCACCACCATCCTTTGCGTGCGCAAGGGCGGCCGCGTGGTCATCGCCGGCGACGGCCAGGTGAGCCTCGGCCAGACGGTCATCAAGGCCACCGCCCGCAAGGTGCGGCGGCTGGCCGGCGGCAGGGTCATCTGCGGCTTCGCCGGCGCCACGGCGGACGCCTTCACGCTGCTCGAACGGCTGGAGGCGAAGCTGGAACAATATCCGGCCCAGCTCACCCGCGCCTGCGTGGAGCTGGCCAAGGACTGGCGCACCGATCGCTATCTGCGCCGCCTGGAGGCGATGATGATCGTCGCCGACAAGCGCGACACGCTGGTGCTCACCGGCAACGGCGACGTATTGGAACCGGAAGGCGGCGTGGCCGGCATCGGCTCCGGCGGCAACTACGCGCTGGCCGCCGCCCGCGCCCTGATGGACACCGGCATGGGCGCGGAAGAGATCGCGAAGAAGGCCATGGCCATCGCCGCCGACATCTGCGTCTATACCAACGCGCAAGTGGTCATCGAGCGCATCGGCGAGGGCTGAGCGGCCGCATGGGCATCTACATCCTCAAACGGCTGGGGCTGATGATCCCGACCCTGATCGGCATCCTGCTGATCAACTTCGCCATCATCCAGTTCCTGCCCGGCGGCCCGGTGGAGCGGGTGCTGGCCCAGCTGCAGGGCCACAACATCGACGCCACGGCCCGCATCGGCGGGGCCGGCGGCGGCGAGGTGGGCCAGCCGGGGGGCGAACAGGCGGCCGGCGGCGACGGCGGCTTCAAGTATCGTGGCGCGCAAGGGCTGGATCCGGAATTCATCAAGGAGCTGGAAAAGCAGTTCGGCTTCGACAGGCCGGCCCACGAGCGCTTCCTGAAGATGCTGTGGGATTACGCCCGCTTCGACTTCGGCGACAGCTATTTCCGCGACCGCCCGGTCATCGAGCTGATTATCGACGCGCTGCCCGTCTCCATGTCGCTGGGCCTGTGGCTCACCTTCATCTCCTACGCCGTGTCCATCCCGCTGGGCATCGCCAAGGCGGTGCGCGACGGATCGCGTTTCGATGTCGCCACCTCCGCCGTCATCATCGTCGGCTACGCCATCCCGTCGTTCCTGTTCGCCATCCTGCTCATCGTGCTGTTCGCCGGTGGCAGCTTCTGGAACATCTTTCCCTTGCGCGGGCTGGTGTCGGACAATTTCGATCAACTGACATGGTGGGAGAAGATCCTCGATTACGCCTGGCATCTGGTGCTGCCGCTCACCGCGCTGGCCATCTCCTCCTTCGCCACCATGACGCTGCTGACCAAGAACTCGTTTCTCGACGAGATCAAGAAACAATACGTCATCACCGCCCGCGCCAAGGGGCTGACGGAGCGCCGCGTGCTGTATGGGCATGTGTTCCGCAACGCCATGCTGATCGTCATCGCCGGCTTCCCCGGCGCGTTCATTTCCGCCTTCTTCGCCGGATCGCTGCTGATCGAGCAGATCTTCTCGCTCGACGGGCTGGGGTTGCTGGGCTTCAAGGCGGCCATCGACCGCGACTATCCGGTGGTGTTCGCGACGCTCTACATCTTCTCGCTGATGGGGCTGTTGACCAACCTCGTCACCGATGTGGTCTATACCCTCATCGACCCGCGCATCGACTTCGAGAAGAGGGCGCTGTAGATGAACGAGACGCTGGACATCCGCGCCCTGGCGAAAGAGGCGCTGCGCGACGCGCCGCGACATCGGCAGGCGCGAAAGGGTTGGCTGTCGCCCATCAACCGCCGCCGGCTGCAATTGTTCCGCGCCAACCGCCGCGGCTGGTGGTCATTGTGGATCTTCCTGTTCCTGTTCGTGCTGTCGCTGTTCGCCGAATTGCTGGTCAACGACCGGCCGATCATCGCCAGCTACAAGGGCGAGCTGCTGTTTCCGGTGCTTCGGGAATACCCGGAGAGCAAGTTCGGCGGCTTTCTCGCCCGCACCGACTTCCGCGACCCGTTCATCCAGCAGGAGATCGGCAAGCACGGCTGGATGATCTGGCCGCCCATCCGCTACGCCCATGACACGGTGAACAACGAGCTGCCCCACCTGGTCCAGCCTTTATAGCAGTGAGATAATTTGG
>DRPD01000330.1 GCA_011374735.1 Thermopetrobacter sp. | reverse complement strand
TTCGCCCGCTGGGGCAGGGAAAAGGAAGAGGCAAGGAACGACGCCCCGCGGGAAGGCTTCCCGCCGTGGCCCGATCTGGCGCTCCTCGATGGCGGCAAGGGGCAGCTGGCGGCGGCGCTTGAGGTGGCCGGGGAGCTGCGGCTGGAGGGCATCGCCTTCGCCGCCGTCGCCAAGGGCCCGGAACGCAACGCCGGGCGCGAGACCTTCCATCTGCCCGGTGGCGCCACCTTGACCTTGGACGGCCGCGACAGCCTGCTGTATTACCTGCAACGGCTGCGCGACGAGGCCCACCGCTTCGCCATCGGCGCCCATCGCGCCCGGCGCCGCAGGGCGGCCCGCGACAATCCGCTGGACGCCATCGCCGGCATCGGGCCGAAGAAGAAGAAGGCGCTGCTGGCCGCCTTCGGCTCGGCGAAGGCGGTGGCCCGCGCCGATGTCCGCGAGCTGTTGCAGGTGGAGGGCATTTCGGCCAGACTGGCCCGGGCCATTCACGACCACTTCCATCAGGCATGAGCCGATGAACAGACCATCACCCGACCCCGCCGCCGTCCGCTCCGCCCTGCCGGTGGCCGCGCAGGTGCCGAACCTGCTCACCTACCTGCGCATGGCCCTGGTGCCGGTGGTGGCCGGCCTGCTGCTGTGGGGCACCGACGCCGCCCGCCTGTCGGCCCTGGGTCTGTTCATCGTCGCCGCCATCACCGACTTTCTGGACGGCTGGCTGGCCCGCGCCTGGCGCCAGCAGTCGGCGCTGGGGCGCATGCTCGATCCGATCGCCGACAAGGTGCTGGTGGCCGGCGTGCTGCTGGTGCTGGCCGCCCACGGCGACATCGCCGCCCCCCACATCTGGGCGGCGCTGATCATTCTCGCCCGCGAGGTGCTGGTATCGGGTCTGCGCGAGTTTCTGGGCCAGTTGCGGGTGTCCGTGCCGGTCACCTGGCTGGCCAAGTTCAAGACCGCGGTGCAGATGACCGCCATCGGCTTTCTCATCGCCGGGCCGGCCGGCGAACCGCTCCTGCCCGGCACCGTCATCATCGGGCTGGCCGGGCTGTGGCTGGCCGCGGCGCTCACGCTCTATACCGGCTTCGACTATTTCCGGGCCGGGCTGAAACACGTGCTGGACGAGGACGAAGCCCCATGAAGGTGCTCTATTTCGCCTGGATTCGCGAGCGCGTCGGGGCGGCCGAGGAAGAGGTGACGCCGCCGGCCGAGGTGAAGACGGCCGGCGATCTGCTGAACTGGCTGCGCGGGCGCGACGCCGCCCATGCCGAGGCGCTGGCCGATGATGCGCTGATCCGCGTCGCCATCGACCGCGCACACGCCGATCTCGACAGCCCCGTCAGTGGCGCCGCCGAGGTGGCCTTCTTTCCGCCGGTCACCGGCGGCTGAGCCGGATGAAACTTGCATCGGTGTTTTCTTCTTTTTCCAACGAGAAGCGCCAATGGCGATGTTTCGCCATTGGCGCTTCTCAGCCACACTTTTCATGACGTCTTGAATGTCAAGGGCGGCCCGCAGGGCCGCCGCGAAGCGGTTTCACCCTTGACATTCAAGACGTCATGAAACACCCGCTGGCCATTCTTGAGCCGCCTCAGAACGCATCCTTGCGTTCGCGCAAGGCGGCGAACACCCGCCAGTTCTCCACCCCCTCAAGGCCCAGCCGGTCGCGGATTTCCGCGCTCTGAGGGCGCAGGAACGGGTTGGTGGCCTTCTCCCGCCCGATGCTGACCGGAATGGACGGCCGGCGCTGGCGCATCAGTTCGCGCACCTCTTCCACCCGCTCCCGCAAGGCGGCGTTGCCCGGCTCCACCTCCAGCGCGAATTCGCCGTTGCTGAGCGTGTATTCATGGCCGCAGTAGAGTTGCGTGTCGTCGGGCAGGTGGCGCAGCAGGTCGAGCGAATGCCACATCATCTCCGCGTCGCCCTCGAACAGCCGCCCGCAGCCCAACGAGAACAGGGTGTCGCCGGCGAACAGCATCTTCGCGTCGCAGGCGTAATAGGCGATGTGCCCCAGGGTGTGGCCGGGCACGGCGATGACATCGAAGCGGTGATCGCCGAGGCGCAGGCCGTCACCGTCCTTCAGGGCCACGTCCAGCCCCGGCACGCGGCCTTTCTTCGCATCATATTCGGAGCCGTAGACGGTGGCCCCATGGCGTTCCTTCAGCGCCCTGTTGCCGGCCACGTGATCGCCGTGGTGATGGGTGTTCAGAATGTGCGTCAGCCGCCAGCCTTCTTCCTCGAGCGCCGCCGCGATGGGTTCCGTCTCCGGCGTGTCGACGACGGCGGTCTCGCCGCTGTCCTCATCGTGCAGCAGCACCGCGTAATTGTCACTGCGGCAGGGAACGAGACGCACCCGCAAGGCGCTCATGACGGCCTCCTCTGCAATCGGTCATGGCTGATGCTATATATAGACCCGTCACGCCACATGGTCATGGCCTTTCATGGACGTTCTCGCCCTGAGAGATTTTTACGCCAGCGCGCCGGGGCGCACCGTGCGCCGCCAGCTGGCCCGCCTGCTCGCCGCCATGGAGCCGCCGCCGCCCGGCGCGCTGGTGGTGGGACTGGGTTACGCCGTGCCGTGGCTTGACGCCTGGCGTGGCGGGGAACGCCGGGTGTTCTCCCTGATGCCGGGCCGCCAGGGCATCGTGCACTGGCCCGATGACGGCCCGTCGGCCGCCGCGCTCGTCGACGAGACGGCCCTGCCGCTGGCCGACGCCTCGGTCGATCTCATGCTGGCCGTGCACGCGCTGGAGTTCGCCCACGACGTGTCCGCCGTGCTGGCCGAGATCTGGCGGGTGCTGACGCCGCAGGGCCGCGCCGTCGTCATCGTGCCCAACCGGCATGGCCTGTGGGCTCTCAGCGACAGAACGCCGTTCGGCCATGGCCGTCCCTTCACCACCGGCCAATTGCGCGCCCTGCTGGGCGAACACCAGTTGCGCGTCGATGCGCTCGCCGGCGGGCTTTGCGCGCCGCCGGCCCTGGCCCGCGCCCTGCCCGCCGCCGCCGCCCTGTGGGACGGCGCGGCGCGGCGCCTCGGCGGGCCGTTCGCCGGCCTGCTGCTGGCCACGGCCCGCAAGGAGGTGGCCGGCGTCACCCCCCTGCCCACGCCGGCCCGGGCCCGCATCCTGCGCCCCGCCGCCACGCTTGGCGCCTTGAGAAGCCCTTGCCTGCATGACGCTTCCGGTTGTATGCGGAACCGCGACCCGGAACTCAGCAAAGGCCCAACGCCATGACCGCGCCCACGCCCCGCCCCGGCATTCTCGACATCGCGCCCTATGTGCCTGGCCGCGACACCGCCGACGGCGGCGCCCGCGTGTTCAAGCTCTCCTCCAACGAATCGCCCCTGGGCCCCAGCGAGAAGGCGCGCGCCGCCTACATCGCCGCCGCCGACGATCTCGTCCGCTATCCCGACGGCGGCTGCTGGGCCTTGCGCGAGGCGCTGGCGGCGCGCCACGGGCTGAACGTGGACAACATCATCTGCGGCAACGGGTCGGACGAGCTGCTGACCCTGATGGCCCACACCTTCCTCACCCACGGCGACGAGGCGATCCATTCGCAATACGGCTTCCTGATGTATCCGGTCATCATCCGCGCCGCCGGGGCGAAGCCCGTCGTCGCCCCGGAGACAAACCTGCGCGCCGACGTGGACGCCATTCTGGAGCGGGTGACGGAGAAGACGAAGCTGGTCTTTCTCGCCAACCCCAACAACCCCACCGGCAGCTACCTGTCGATGGAGGAGGTGCGCCGCCTGCACGCCGGCCTGCCCGAACACGTGGTGCTGGTGCTCGATGCGGCCTATGCCGAATACGTGAAGCGCAACGACTACGAGGCCGGCATCGAGCTGGTGTCGCAAAACGCCAACGTGGTCATGACCCGCACCTTCTCCAAGGCCTACGGGCTGGCCGGCCTGCGCGTCGGCTGGCTGTATGGCCCGGCCGGGATCATCGACGCGCTCAACCGGGTGCGCGGGCCGTTCAACGTCTCCGTCGCCGCCCAGGCCGCGGCGGTGGCGGCGGTGGAAGACGCCGCGCACCTGAACGCCGCGGTGGAACACAACGACGTCTGGCTGCCGTGGCTGACGAAGGAGCTGCGCGCCCTGGGGCTCGAGGTGACCGATTCGGTGGGCAATTTCCTGCTCATCCACTTCCCCGACGAGGACGGCAAGCGCGCGCCGGAAGCCGAGCGGTTCCTGAGCCATCGCGGCCTGATCCTGCGCGGCATGAAGGAGTATGGCTTCGAGAACGCCTTGCGCGTCTCCATCGGGCCGGAGGAGGCCAACCGCCTGCTGGTCGCCGCGCTGGCCGAGTTTCTGGGGGCGGCATGAGCGCCGCCGCCGACAAACCGCGATTCACCCGCGTGGCGCTGATTGGGCTGGGCCTGATCGGTTCGTCACTGGCCCACGTGATGCGCCGCGAGGGGCTGGCCCGCCACATCGCCGGCGCCACGCGCCGCGAAGACACCCTGAACC
>DRPD01000329.1 GCA_011374735.1 Thermopetrobacter sp. | reverse complement strand
GGTGGCGTCTTCCACGTCCGCCGGATCGGGCACCACGGAATTGATCGACGCCACGTCCTCCGGGCTGGTGCCCCAGGTGACGATGGGCGGCAGGTTGGCGGCGTCCAGCTCCACCTCGGCGTCGAACACCGCATCCTCGTCCGACTTCAGCGTCCGCCAGTAAGCGACGGCCTTGTCCCATTCTTCGCCCGCAGGCGCCATGGGCCGGCCGGCGAAATAGTCGATGGTCTTTTCATCCGGCGCCATCAGGCCGGCCCGGGCGCCGGCCTCGATGGACATGTTGCACACCGTCATGCGGCCTTCGATGGACATGTTCTCGAACACCTCTCCGGCGTATTCGATCACGTGCCCGGTGCCGCCGGCGGTGCCGATCTCGCCGATGATGGCCAGGATCACGTCCTTCGGCGTCACCCCGTCGGGCAGCGATCCGTTGACCGTCACCCGCATGTTCTTCGCCTTCTTCTGAATCAGCGTCTGGGTGGCCAGCACGTGCTCCACCTCCGAGGTGCCGATGCCATGCGCCAGCGCCCCGAAGGCGCCGTGGGTGGAGGTGTGCGAATCGCCGCACACGATGGTCGTGCCGGGCAGCGTGAAGCCCTGCTCCGGCCCCACGATGTGCACGATCCCCTGGCGCGGATCGTGGGCGTCGAAATGGGTGATGCCGAATTCAGCGCAATTCTTCGCCAGCGTCTCGATCTGCAACTTCGCTTCCGGGTCGTCGATGCCCTTGCTGCGATCGGTGGTCGGCACGTTGTGGTCCACCACCGCCAGCGTCTTTTCCGGGTGGCGCACCGTGCGCGAAGCGGCGCGCAGGCCCTCGAACGCCTGCGGGCTGGTCACCTCGTGGATCAGATGGCGGTCGATCCAGATCAGTGAGGATCCGTCCTCCCCCGTCTCGATGACGTGGGCGTCCCAGATCTTGTCATACAGCGTGCGCCCGGCCATGGCGGCATTCACCATTCAAGCTCCGTCGCGGAAAGAGGCGGACCTTCGCGCCTCACTCCTGCGCCGCGGTTTTCTTGCCCTTGCCCTTCGCGGCCACCGTCCGCTCCGGGATGCGCGCCGCCTTGCCGGTGCGGCCGCGCAGGTAGTAGAGCTTGGCGCGCCGCACCTTGCCGTGGCGCACCACCTTGATGCCGGCGATCCGGGTCGAATACAGCGGGAACACCCGCTCCACGCCCTCGCCGTAGGAAATCTTGCGCACCGTGAAGCTCTCGTTGAGCCCCGCGCCGGAGCGCGCGATCACCACCCCCTCGAAATTCTGGATGCGGGTGCGCTCGCCTTCCGTCACCTTCACCGCCACCACCACGGTATCGCCGGGACGGAAATCCGGAATCTCGCGCTGTTCGGCGATCTTCTCCATCTGCTCCTTTTCGAGCTGGTCGATGATGTTCATGGCTCTTGTCCCTTGAAAAAGGCCAAAGAGATCATCCGGCCGCCCCTTGCGCCTGCCGGCAAACCATCCGTGCATGCAACCCCGGTGGAACGCCCTTGCGCGCAGGTGATGTCGCCCGTGATCTTTTCGTTCCCTGGAATGTCTGGCGCGATATAGACGCGAAGCTGCGGACAAGTCAACGCCGTTTCGCTATGCTGCCCGCGCGCCGGCACATTCTTGCGCGGCCTTGCGCGGCGGGCCGCAAACGCGATAGGCAGGGCGGCCATGGTGAAGCTCAACAGGATCTACACCCGCACCGGCGACGCCGGCGACAGCGGCCTGGCCGACGGCAGCCGCCTGCCGAAGCATCACCCGCGCTTCGCCGCCATCGGCGACGTGGACGAAACCAACGCCGCCATCGGCCTCGCCCGCCTGCACGTCGGCACCGACGATCCGCATGGCGTCGCCGCCGATCTGGCCGCCATTCAGAACGACCTGTTCGACTTAGGCGCCGATCTGGCCACGCCGCAAGGCGGTCAAGACGGTGAAGGCGAGGCGTTGCGAATCGTGTCCGATCAGGTCGCCTGGCTGGAGCGGCGCATCGACGCGCTCAATGCCCTGCTGCAACCGCTCACCTCCTTCGTGCTGCCGGCCGGCTCGGCCGCGGCCGCCCATCTGCATCACGCCCGCACCGTCTGCCGCCGCGCCGAGCGCGCCATCGCCCGCCTCGCCGCCGAAGAGGATGCGGCCATCAACCCCCACGCGCTGGCCTACGCCAACCGCCTGTCCGATTACCTGTTCGTGGCCGCCCGCGTGCTCAACGGCGCCGGCGCCGCCGATGTGCTGTGGCGCCCCGCCGCCGGACGCGACCGTGAACGGGGGGCCTGAGCGACGCGATGTTCCTTCCCCTGTATGACGGCAACCCGCTGAAGGTGATCCGCCACCAGTTCGTGACCCTGGGGCTGATCGCGCTCAACGTGCTGGTGTTTCTCTACACCAAGACCCTGCCGGAGGACGCGCTGAAGGCCTTCAACCTCTCCTTCGGGGCCATTCCCGCCGTGCTCACCGACCGCGCCGATCTGGAAGCCTCGCTGCAAGTCATCCCCGAAACGGCCACCGCGCTCACCTACATGTTCCTGCATGGCGGCTGGATGCACCTGATCGGCAACATGCTGTTCCTGTGGGTGTTCGCCGACAACGTGGAGGACAGCCTCGGCCACGTGAAGTTCCTGCTGTTCTATCTCGCCTGCGGCGTCGCCGCGCTGGCCGCCCACACCCTGTTCGCCCCCAACTCGCAATTGCCGCTCATCGGCGCGTCGGGCGCCGTCTCCGGGGTGCTGGCCGCCTACATGGTGCTGTTTCCGCGCGTGCAGGTGCTGATCCTGCTGCTCATGCGTCTGCCGCTGCGCATCTCCGCCCTGTGGGTGCTGGGCGGCTGGTTTCTCTGGCAGCTCATCGCCTCGCAGCTCTCCAGCGGCGCCACCGCCGGCGGCGTCGCCTGGTGGGCCCACATCGGCGGCTTCATCGCCGGGCTGATCCTCATCCTGCCGTTCCGCCGCCGCCTGCTGGCCCGCCTGGCCGGCGGCGGCCGCTGACATCATCCTTCCGTCGCGCTTGCCCGAGGCGCCGCCGCCATGCTTGCATGCGCTCATGAGCGCCACCCAGGACGGTTCCGGCCGCGACCGGCCGTGGATATTCCGCACCTACGCCGGGCATTCCAACGCCCGCGACAGCAACGCCCTGTTCCGCGCCAACCTGGCGCGCGGCCAGACCGGCCTGTCGGTGGCCTTCGACCTGCCCACCCAGCTGGCCCTCGATTCCGACCATCCGCTGGCCGCGGGCGAAGTGGGCCGCGTCGGCGTGCCGGTGTGTCACTTAGGCGACATGCGCACCCTGTTCGCCGGCATTCCCCTTGGGGAAATGAACACCTCCATGACCATCAACGCCCCGGCCGCCTGGCTGCTGGCGCTGTATGTGGCGCTGGCCGAGGAACAGGGCGTGGCCAGAAGCGCCTTGCGCGGCACCACCCAGAACGACATCGTCAAGGAATACCTCTCGCGCGGCGCCTACGTGTTTCCGCCCGCCCCGTCGCTGGCCCTGACCCGCCGCATGGTCACCTGGTGCGCCCGCGAGATGCCGCGCTTCAACCCGGTCAACGTCTGTTCCTACCACCTGCAGGAGGCGGGCGCCGAACCCCATCAGGAAATGGCCATCGCGCTGATGAACGCCATCACCCTGCTCGACGGCGTGCGCCAGTCGGGGGAGGTGGCCGAGGCGGCGTTTCCGCGCCTCGTCGGGCGCGTCTCGTTCTTTCTCAACGCCGGGATGCACTTCATCACCGAGATCTGCAAGGTGCGCGCCCTCACCGAGATGTGGGACGACATCTGCCGCACCCGCTATGGTGTCAGGGAAGAGAAATACCGCCGCTTCCGCTACGGCGTGCAGGTCAATTCGCTGGGCCTCACCGAAGCCCAGCCGGAGAACAACATCCACCGCATCCTCATCGAGATGCTGGGCGTGGTGCTCTCCAGGAAGGGCCGGGCCCGCGCCGTGCAGCTGCCGGCCTGGAACGAGGCGCTGGGCCTGCCCCGGCCGTGGGATCAGCAATGGTCGCTGCGCATGCAACAGATCGTGGCCTTCGAGACCGACCTGCTGGACTACGGCGACATCTTCGACGGTTCCGCCGCAATCGCCGCCAAGGTGGCGGAACTGAAACGCGCCGCCGAAGACGAAATGACCCGCATCGAGGCCGCCGGCGGCCTGCTGGCGGCGCTGGAAAGCGGCATGATCAAGGAACGCCTGGTGGCCGCCAACGCGGCGCGCATGGCCGCCATCGAAAGCGGTGAGCGGATCGTCGTCGGCGTCAACGCCTACACCGACAGCGAGCCTTCGCCGCTCATCACCGGCGAGGAGGAGAGCATCCTGACGGTGTCCGACCACGTGCCGGCCGAACAGATCGCCAATCTGGAAAAATGGCGCGCCGAACGCGACGCCGACGCGGTGAAACGGGCGCTGGCCGAACTGGAGCGCGCGGCGCGCGCCGATGCCGACATCATGGAGCCGTCCATCACCTGTGCGAAGGCCGGCGTCACCACCGGCGAATGGGGCGACGTGTTGCGCGCCGTTTATGGGGAATACCGCGCCCCCACCGGCGTGCGGCCCATCGAGATGACGAGCGGCGCCCTGCGAAACCTGCGCGACAAGGTGGCCGACTGGACGGCGCGCCACGGCCGCGCCCCGCGCCTGCTGATCGCCAAGCCGGGGCTGGACGGCCATTCCAACGGCGCCGAGCAGATCGCCGCGCGCGCCGCCGCCGCCGGGTTCGAGACACGCTACGACGGCATCCGCTTCGCGCCGCAAGAGATCATCGAACAGGCCAGGGCGCATGAGGCCGACGCCATCGGCCTGTCCATCCTCTCCGGCGCCCACGTGGCGCTGGTGCAGGAGATCATGCGCCGGCGCGACGCCGCCGGGCTGGCCCACGTGCCGGTCATCGCCGGCGGCATCATCCCCGCCGCCGACCGGCTGGTGCTGAAGCAATGCGGGGTGAAGCGCATCTACACCCCCTCCGATTACCGCATCAACGACATCCTGGAGGAGATCCTCGACCTGCTCTCCGACGACGAGAACTGATCAACCAGCGAAAACAAGAAGGGGCTGGCCCAGATAAATTACCATTGTTGTCCTATGCCATTGAAATAATTATAATTTCCCAAAATCTCGATAGCATGATTTTATAAGGGTTGAGAGAAGCGCCAATGGCGAGAAATCGCCATTGGCGCTTCTTTGCCATTCTTTTCGCAACTCATTGAATGTCAAGCATGAAACCGCTTCGCGGCGGCCCGTAGGGCCGCGCTTGACATTCAATGAGTTGCGAAACAGCAAGCTCGTTATCTGGGCCAGCCCCAACAAGAACCCCGGCCACCATGTGATGGCCGGGTCATGCATGTTTTCGGTGTCGCGAGGCCTCAGGCCGCCTTGCTGGCCTTGGCCTCCTGCTTGGCCGCGGCGGTGTCCAGCACCTTCTCGATCT
>DRPD01000328.1 GCA_011374735.1 Thermopetrobacter sp. | reverse complement strand
CATGGTCATCGTTCACACTCTCCTTCAAAAACACGCCGTGACACGTTGTGATATCGGCGCATTTCTTTTCGATCGTCTCAAATCACCAGCTCGACTTGGTCATCCCCGGGATCAGCCCCTTGCTGGCCAGCTCCCTGAGCGCGATGCGGCTCATGCGCAGCTTGCGGTAATAGCCGCGCGGCCGCCCGGAAACCTCGCACCGGTTGCGGATGCGCGCCTTCGCGGAGTTGCGCGGCAGCTCGGCCAGCTTCAGCTGCGCCTCGAAACGCTCCTCCATGGAGCGCGAGCGATCGCGCGCGATGGCCAGCAGCCGGGCCCGTTTGGCGGCGTATTTCTTCGCCAGCCGCTTGCGCTTCTCGTTGGATTCGATCTTGCCCTTGTTCGCCATCTTCGCCCTCTCCTGCTCAGGCCGCCTGTTGCCGGCGCGGCTGGCGGAACGGGAAATTGAACCCCTCCAGCAACGCCCGGGCCTCTTCGTCGGTGGCCGCCGTGGTGTGGATGATCACGTCCAGCCCCATCACCCGGTCGATCTTGTCGTAGTCGATCTCCGGAAACACGATGTGCTCGCGAATGCCCAGCGCGTAGTTGCCATTGCCGTCGAAGCTCTTCGGGTTGAGCCCGCGGAAGTCGCGCACCCGCGGCAGGGCGATGGTCACCAGCCGGTCCAGCATGTCGAACATGCGATCCTTGCGCAGCGTCACCTTGGCGCCGATCGGCATGCCCTCGCGCACCTTGAAGCCGGCGATCGACTTGCGCGCCCTGGTCACCACCGCGTTCTGGCCGGCGATCAGCGACAGCTGCTCCGCGGCGATGCGGGCCTGCTTGGAATCGCCCACCGATTCGCCGACCCCCATGTTGAGCACGATCTTGACCAGCCGCGGCACCTGCATCGGGTTGGTGTAGCCGAACTTCTCGATCAGTTGCGGCTTGACCACCTCGTCATAGTGCTTCTTCAGGCGCGGCACGTATTGCTGCTGCTCAGACATCGATCACCTCTCCTGAACGCTTCGCGAAGCGCACCTTGCGGCCGTCTTCCAGAAACTTGAACCCGACCCGCGTCGGCTTGCCGTCCTTCGGGTCGATCAGCGCCAGATTGGAGACGTGCACCGAAAGCTCCTTCTCCACGATGCCGCCCTCCACGCCGGGGCGCGGCTTGACATGGCGCCTGACCACGTTGACGCCCTTGACGATGGCGCGCTCCTCCTTCGGCAGCACCTTCAGCACCTCGCCCTTCGCGCCCTTGTCGCGCCCGGCGGTCACCATCACCGTGTCGCCCTTTCTGATACGCGCAGCCATCACAACACCTCCGGGGCCAGCGAAATGATCTTCATGTGCTTGCGGGCCCTCAGCTCGCGCGGCACCGGGCCGAAGATGCGCGTGCCGATGGGCTCGCCCTGATTGTTGACCAGCACCGCCGCGTTCCTGTCGAAGCGGATGACGGAGCCGTCGGGGCGCCGCACGTCCTTCGCCGTGCGCACCACCACCGCCTTCATCACCTGCCCCTTCTTCACGCGGCCGCGCGGAATGGCCTCCTTCACCGACACCACGATGATGTCGCCCACGGAGGCGTATTTGCGCTTCGAGCCGCCCAGCACCTTGATGCACTGCACCTTGCGCGCGCCGGAGTTGTCGGCCACTTCGAGCTTGGTTTCCGCCTGGATCATGGCTCTTACCCGTTCTTTCTTCTCGTTTCACGCGCCGCCCGATACCGCCTTCGCGTCAGAGCGCGCCAACCCGTCGTTCCTCTCAGGCGTCGCGCGCCTCGACCCGCTGGATCACCGTCCACCGCTTCTTGCGCGAGATCGGCCGGCATTCCTGAATGCGCACGATGTCGCCCACCTTGCTGGCGTTCTCCGCGTCGTGCGCGTGATATTTCTTGGTGCGCCGCACCGTCTTCTTCAGCAGCGGATGGGTAAAGCGGCGCTCCACCAGCACGACCACCGTCTTGTCGTTCGTATCGGACACCACCTT
>DRPD01000327.1 GCA_011374735.1 Thermopetrobacter sp. | reverse complement strand
CTGGCCATGGTGGGGGCGGCGGTCATGGAAAGGCTGTTGCCCGGCGGCGGGGCGTGTTACGTCCCGTGGTCATGAAAGAGATGACCGACAAGGGCCAGCGGCTGGCGCGGCGCATCGCCCGCGCCGGAGTCTGTTCGCGCCGCGCCGCCGAAGAGCTGATCCGCGAAGGGCGGGTGATGGTCAATGGCGAAACCGTCACCACGCCGGCGGTGAACGTGACGGCCGATGACGTGGTGGTGGTGGACGGCGCGCCGCTGCCGTCGCCCGCGCCGGTGCGCCTGTGGCGCTATCATAAACCGTGCGGGCTGATCGTCTCCGAACGCGACGAGAAGGGCCGGCCCACCGTGTTCGAGCGGCTGCCCGGCGACCTGGGCCGGGTGATCAGCGTCGGGCGTCTCGATCTCAATTCCGAAGGGCTGCTGCTGCTGACCAACGACGGGGCGCTGGCCCGGCGGCTGGAACTGCCGGCCACCGGCTGGACGCGGCGCTACCGGGTGCGCGCCTTCGGATGCGTCACGCAAGACGCGCTCGCTGCCTTGCGCGACGGCCTGACCATCGACGGCGTGCATTACGGCAAGATCGTGGCGAAACTGGATACGGCGGAGGGCGCCAACGTCTGGATGACCTTCGCGCTGAAGGAGGGCAAGAACCGCGAAATCCGCCGCATCTGCGAACATCTGGGGCTGAAGGTCAACCGGCTGATCCGCACCGCCTACGGGCCGTTTCAGCTGGGCCGGCTGAAGAGGGGCGCACTGGCGGAGGTGTCCCCCAGACAGTTGCGCGAGCAGCTGGGCGCCATCTGGCGTGACATCGGCGGAGGGCGCGGCTGATGCGCATCGTCGGCGGGGCGTTGAAGGGGCGGCGGATCGCGGCGCCGAAAGGGCTGGACGTGCGCCCCACCACCGACCGGGTGCGCGAGACGGTCTTCAACATTCTCATCCACATGGACGACGCCCCGGCGCTCACCGGCGCCAGGGTCATCGACCTGTTCGCCGGTTCCGGCGGGCTGGGGCTGGAAGCGGCGTCGCGCGGCGCGGATTTCGTGCTGTTCGTGGACACCGCCGAAAAGGCGCGCGCCGCCATCCGCGCCAACGTCATGGAGCTGGGGCTGGCCGGAAAGACGAAGATCTGGCGGCGCGACGCGACGAAGATGGGCGACGCGGCGCCCATGCGGGCTTTCGACATCGCCTTACTCGATCCGCCCTATGGCCGGGGATTGGCGGAACGGGCGCTCGTGTCGCTCAAGGAAGGCGGTTGGCTCACCCCCGGCGCGCTGGCGGTGGTGGAGGAAAGCGCCCGGGTCGAGGTGCGTCTGCCGGCAGGCTTCACGATGCGGCGCGAGAAGCGCCATGGCGACACCCGGCTGCTGTTCGCGCAAATGACGGCGTGAGCGTTCCGCCTCCTGAGCCGTGGCGCAACGCCCACATGTCATCCGCCTATTTGCGGCCGAACATCCGTTCCAGATCGGCGCGCGACAGCGTCACCCAGGTGGGCCGGCCATGGTTGCACTGGCCGGAGCGTTCGGTGGCCTCCATGTCGCGCAACAGGGCGTTCATCTCATCAACGCTCAAGCGCCGCCCGGCCCGCACCGAATGGTGGCAGGCGAAGGTGGAAAGCACCTCCTCGATGCGTTCATGCAAGCTGTGGGGCGTCTCGTCCTGCGCCAGATCGGCGGCGATGTCGCGCACCAGCTGGGCGATGTCGGCGTGTCCGGCGATGAGGGCGGGCACCTCGCTGACCGCGATGGCGTCATCACCGAACGGTTCCAGCGCCAGTCCCAGTTCGCTCAGCGTCCCGGCGGCCGCCAGCAGGCGTTCGCGGCTGGCGGCGTCGAGCGTCACCACCTGCGGGATCAGCAGCGGCTGGCGGGCGATGCCTTCGCCTTCGCGCTGGCGTTTCAGGCGCTCCAGCGTCAGGCGCTCATGGGCCGCGTGCTGATCGACGATGACCAGACCGTCGGCGCTCTGGGCCAGGATGTAGGTGTCATGCAATTGCGCCAGCGCCGCGCCCAGCGGGTAGTCTTGCGCATCTTCCGTGGCCGCCTCGACGCGCGCCGACGGGGCGGCGAGCGGCTGAGCGGCGGCTTCGGCCAGCCCGGCCGGCAGCGGCGAGTTGGCGGCGAAGGCGGCGGCGCGCGCCGCCGGCGATGGCGATGGCGGCATGGCGCGCGCGGCCAGTCGCGGCCCCAGATGGCCGGCGCTCTTCCCGCCGTGTTCGGCGATGCCCTGTTTCAGCGCGCCGATGATGAGGCCGCGCACCAGCGCCGGATCGCGAAAGCGCACCTCGCGCTTGGCCGGATGGACGTTGACGTCCACCAGATCGGCGGCGCAATCCACATGCAGCAGCAGCAGCGGATGGCGGCCCGCCGCCAGCACGTCGCGATAGGCGGCCCGCGCCGCGCCTGTGAGCAGCGGATCGACGACCGGGCGGCCATTGACGAACAAAAACTGCAAGTCCGGCTGGCCGCGCGAGAAGGTGGGCAGCGAGGCGCGGCCGGTGACGAGATAGCCGTCGCGGGCCGCGGACACCGCGAAGCCGTTGGCGGGAAAATCACGCCCCAGGATGGCCCCGATGCGCGCCTCGGCGGTCTGCGCCGGCAGATCGATCACGCGGCGCTCGTCGGTGATCAGCGCGAAGGCCACGTCCGGCCGCGCCAGCGCCAGACGGCGCACCAGCCGCGCCGTCCCCATGTTCTCCGCCCGCACCGAGCGCAGGAATTTCAGCCGCGCCGGGGTGGCGAAGAACAGATCGCGCACCGACACGCGGGTGCCGGATGCGCGCGCCGCCGGGGCCAGCCGTGGTTCTTTGCCCGGTTCGGCGTCGAGCCGCCAGGCTTCACCCGATCCGGCGGCGCGCGAGATGATGGAAAGGCGCGCCACGGCGGCGATGGAGGCCAGCGCCTCGCCGCGAAAACCGAGGGTGGAAATGGCGATCAGCTCGTCATCGGTCAGCTTGGAGGTGGCGTGGCGCTCGATGCTGAGGCGCAGGTCGTCGGGGGTCATGCCGCGGCCGTCGTCGTCCACCTCGATGAGCGTGCGCCCGCCATGGCGAAAGACGATCTCGACGCGCCGCGCGCCGGCGTCCAGGGCGTTTTCCACCAGCTCGCGCACCACGGCGGCCGGCCGCTCGATCACCTCGCCGGCGGCGATGCGGTTGATGACATGCTCGGGCAATCGGCGGATGGACATGGTTGAATTTGGCGGGATTCGGGGCCCCGGGTCAACCGGGCGGGCGCATGCTCCGTGGTGGCGTCACTTGCGACGGGGGTTCGCGGCCGGTTTCTTCTTGCGCCCGGCGTAGGGGTTGTCGCCGGCCTTCGTTTTCAGGCGGATGGGGGTGCCCCACAGATCGAACGCCTCGCGCAGGGACTTGACGAGATAGCGCCGGTAGTCGTCCGGCAGCTCCGCCGCGCGCGGCGAGAACACCACGAAGGTGGGCGGACGGGCGTTGCTCTGGGTGATGTAGCGCAACTTGATGCGGCGGCCACCGGGGGCGGGCGGCGGATGGCGGGCCACGCTGTCGGCCAGCCATGTATTCAGCCGCGCCGTCGGGATGCGTCTGTTCCACACCTCATAGACGCCGATGACCGCCGGCATCAGCTCCTCCACGCCGTCGCCGGTCTTCGCCGACAGGGTGACGAGCGGCGCGCCGACGATCTGCGGCAACAGGCGATCCACGGCGCGCTCCAGCTCCTTCGCGTAGGCCCCCTTGTCCTTCACCAGATCCCACTTGTTCACGGCGATCACCACGGCCCGGCCCTCCGCCGCGGCGCGGGAGGCGATGATCAGATCCTGTTTCTTCAGCGGTTCCGTGGCGTCCAGCAGCACCACCACCACCTCGGCGAACCTCACCGCCCTGAGCCCGTCGGCGACGGCCAGCTTCTCCAGCTTCTCCTTCACCTTCGCCTTCCTGCGCATGCCGGCGGTGTCCCACAGCTTCACCGGCCGGCCGTCCCATTCCCAGTCCACGGCGATGGCATCGCGGGTGATGCCCGCTTCCGGGCCGGTGAGCAGCCGCTCGCGGCCCAGCAGGCGGTTGACGAGGGTGGACTTGCCGGCGTTGGGACGCCCGACGATGGCCAGCTTCAGCGGCGGCGTCTCGTTGGCGGGCCGTTTCGGGCGGCGGAAGGCGTCCCTGCCGGCGATGGCCAGCAGCCGCTGGTGCAGCTCGTCCAGCCCCGCGCCGTGGGCGG
>DRPD01000326.1 GCA_011374735.1 Thermopetrobacter sp. | reverse complement strand
GCCTGTTGCAGTTCGGCGTAGGTCGCGAAGCCCTGCCAGCGCACCAGCGCGACGCCCAGCGCGGCGGTAAGGAAGGTGAACACGATGGCGGCCAGTGCGCCGATGCGCCCGCCGATCTCGATGTAGGCGGCGATCTCCAGCGCCGGAATGCCGACGAACAGCAACAACAGCAGCAACAGAACGGGCATGGGGCCTCACTTTCTCTTCAGGCGGCAACGGCGGCCATTGTCTGGCCGTGGTTGGAAGTTATATAAGGAGATGAAACGGGCCCACTTCAAGCGCCGGCGCCCGCCAGACGGCCGGCGCGGTATTGTCAAGGCATGCGCATGAGCCAGGTGTTCGATCCCCTCAATCTCCTGTTGCTGGCGGTGGCGGTGGTCATCCTGCTGAAGCTGCGTTCGGTGCTGGGCACCCGCACCGGGCATGAGAAAACGATCGAATTCCCGCCGCTGGACGCCACCAAGGCACCGCCCGTGGGCGCCAGGACGACCACCCCGGCGGGCGCGGCGGACGGCGAGATGCCGGCCCGCGGCCTGCCAGAAGAGCGCCAGCCGGTGTGGGCCGGCGTGGCCGAGGAAGGCTCGGAACTGGCGAAGGTGCTTCAGCGCATCGCGCAGAAGGACCCCTCCTTCGATGCGCGACATTTCCTGCAAGGGGCCGGCACGGCGTACGAGATGATCGTCACCGCCTTCGCGGAAGGCGACAAGAAAACGTTGCGGCCGCTGCTGACGCGCGACGTCTACAAGGGCTTCGCCGGCGCCATCGACGAGCGCCGCAAGAAGGGCGAGGAGTTGAGCCTGCGCTTCGTGTCGCTGGATGAGGCCAAGCTGGCGCGCGGCAACCTGCGCGGCAACCGCGCCAATCTGACGGTGAAGTTCGTCTCGCAGGTAATCACCGCGCTGAAGGACAAGGAGGGCCGCATCATCGAAGGCGCGCCCGATGAGATCACGGTGGTGAAGGACGTCTGGACGTTCACCCGCGACGTCACTTCGCGCGACCCCAACTGGAAGCTGGCGGCCACCGAAGCGCAGGAGTGAGCGCCGCGCGGGCCGCCCTCCCCCGTCCTCCGTTCAGACTCAGTGCACGCTGGTGGGGATCAGGTCGTGCTCCAGCACGTTGGCCAGCGCCGCGGCGCGCGAATCGGCGATGGCCAGCGGCGTGCCGTCGGCGTGAAACACGCAATACAGGCTCGTTCCCGGCGCCACGTCGATGGGCGCGCCGATGAGGCCGGCCGCCTCAGCCGGCGCGATGGGCCTAATATAGGCGATCTCGCCACCACCCATGCGGGCCAGGGCGAGCGGATCAATGGGCTTTTTCACCGGAGTGTCGGTCATGGGCACCAACCTTATGCAAGGTCTTCGTTGATGACACGCATGGCCGATATGGGGAGCGCGGCGGCCCGTTTCAAGCAATGAATACTCACTTTTCCCAGCGCGCCGCCGCCTCGTCGTCGCTGGATTTCGCGCCCACCCAGCGCGGCCCCGAAGCGGTTTCCTCGCGCTTCCAGAACGGCGCCTTCGTCTTCAGCCAGTCCATGAGGAACTGGGCGGCGGCGAAGGCGTCGTGGCGGTGATCGGCGGCGGTGAGCACCAGCACGATCTCCTCGCCCGGCGTCAGCCGCCCGTGGCGGTGGATGACCCGCACCGCCTTCAGCGGCCAGCGGGCGCGGGCCTCGGCCACGATGTCCTCAAGAACCTTCCCGGTCATGGCCGGATAGTGCTCCAGGGTCATCGCGGCGATGTCGGCATCGGCGCCGTGGCCGCGCACCGTGCCGGTGAACATCACCGTGGCGCCGCGCCCGTCGGCGGCCCGGAAGGCGGCGTATTCGGCCGCCGCGTCGAACGGCTCTTCCTGCACGCGCACATCCATTGGTTCGCTCCGTCAGCGCAAGATCTCATTCAACAAATCCTGCACCTTCTGGCCGGCTTTTTCCACCGCTTCATCGGCCTTGTTCCCGCCCAGCACCTTCTTCAGCTCGTTCTTCGCCTTGTCCTTCAGCGCCTTCTCCTGCTGCCGCACGGCCCGTTCGGCGGCCCTTTTCACGTTGTCCACCGCTTGCGCCGCGCCTGATGCGCCGGCGCCCTTCAGCAGGCCTTGCAGACGCTTGTAGGCCGCATCGGGGTTCTTCAGCACGCCCTCGATGTCGGGGAACACGCGCGGGCGCGCCCAGGGGCCGCGGATGATGACGGCGACGGGCAGGCCCCGTTCGGCGCCGCCGTCGGTCAGCTTCGGATCGACGCGCAGATCGAGGCGGCGGCGCAACATGTCCACGGCGCCGGCGCCGCTCACCTTCAGGGCCGGGGCGACGAGGGTCAGGTCCTTCGTTTCGGCGATGCCGTCACGGATGGCGAAGGAGGCGGCCAGTGTCGCGAAACGGGTGCCGGCGTCGCGGGCGGGCAGCCAGCCGGTGAGCACCGTGCGGCGCACGTCGCGGGCCATACGCACCAGATCGAGCCCGGCGATGTGGCCCTTCTCAAGCCTGAACGCGGCCTTGCCGGCCAGCCGGCCGACCATCTCCAGCTGCGAGCGGCCGCTGGCGGAGAGGTTCAGCCCGGCGTTCATGGTGCCGATGATGCGGGTGATCCCGGCGGCGTCGCGCAACAATGGGAACGCATCGACGTCCTTCAGGGTCAGCGCGGCGGCCAAGGCCGGGGTCTTGCCGCCGCCGCTTAGCGTCAGGCGGCCCTTGGCGGTGCCGCCATACAGCGCCAGGCGTCGCAACACCGCGTCGAGCCGCCCCGCCTTCAGGCCAACGCGCAGCACCGCCGGGCCGGTCTTGAGCTTGCGGTAGAGGATGGCGTTGCTGCTCAGGCGCAAGTCGGCATTCAGCCCGCGCAAGGGGGAGAAGTCGAGCGGCGCTTGCGACCATGCGCCGGGGCGGTTGGCGAGTTCCGCCGACGGGTCGAGATAGGCGTTCACGTCGATGCGATCGACGCCCAGCGCCGCGCTGATGTGCGGCACGTCGCCGAGGCGCAAGGTGAGATCGCCCTGCGCGCGCATGCCGTCGAGGCGGCCTCGCAGCTTCTTCAGGCGCAGCCGGTCGCCGCCGTAGTCCACGGCCGCCTTGACGGCCCAGGCCTTCAGGCCCCGCCCCCTGGCCGGCGCGCCGCCCAGCCAGCGCAGCAAGGCGCGCAGGTCGCCGCCAGAGGCCGCGAGCCGCCCGGCCAGCGTCAAGCCGCCATGCAGGCGCAGCAGGCCGGCGTAGGTGGCCTTCAGCAGCGGCGTTTTCAGCACCGCCTCCACGGTGCCGCCCCGGCCGGTGAGGCGGCCGGGATGGGGGATGAACAAGGTGGCGGCGACGGGCTGCTTGCGCAACACGGCGTCGGCGCTGACCTTCAGCGGGCTGTGCGGCGTCGGCAGGCGAATGGTCATGGCCAGGCGGTCGATGGCATACCGTTTGCCGCTGCGCTCGTCCACGTAACGCACCTGCGCATCGCGGATGCGAATGGGTGCCAGACGCAGCTGATCGATGAACGCGCCGCCACCGCCGCCACCGCCGCCGG
>DRPD01000325.1 GCA_011374735.1 Thermopetrobacter sp. | reverse complement strand
TGGCCGGGGCGGAGTTTCTGGCCATGCTGCTGATCATCGTCTATGTCGGCGCGGTGATGGTGCTGTTCCTGTTCATCATCATGATGCTCGATGTCGACTTCACCGAACTCAGGGCCGGGCTGGTGCGCTATCTGCCGCTGGGCATCGTCGTCGGCGTGGTGCTGGCGGTGGAGCTGTTCTTCGTGTTCATGGCCTGGACGTTCGCGCCGGCCGCCTCCGGGCTGCGCCGCGCCGCGGCGCCAGCGGGCGTGAGCAACACCGAGGCGCTGGGCCGCATCCTCTACACCGATCACGTCTATCTCTTCCAGCTGGCCGGCCTGGTGCTGCTGGTGGCGATGATCGGCGCCATCGTGCTCTCCTTGCATCACCGCCCGGACGTGAAGCGGCAGGATCCGGGCGCGCAGGCGGCGCGCAAGCGCGAGGAGGCGGTTCGGCTGGTGGACGTCGAGCCGGGCAGGGGGCTTTGAGAAACCATGGGTGAGGGGATGGTCGTATCACTGGGGCATTATCTGAGCGTGGCGGCGGTGCTGTTCACCATCGGCGTGTTCGGCATCTTTCTCAATCGCAAGAACGTCATCGTCATCCTGATGTCGGTGGAGCTGATGCTGCTGGCCGTCAACATCAACCTCGTCGCCTTCTCCGCGAGCTTGAACGATCTGATGGGCCAGATCTTCGCCATGCTGGTGCTCACCGTGGCGGCGGCGGAGGCGGCCATCGGGCTGGCCATTCTGGTGGCCTTCTTCCGGCTGCGCGGCAGCATCGACGTCGATGACATCAGCGGCATGAAGGGGTAGGGCATGAGCACGTTGTATCTGGCCATCGTCTTCCTGCCGCTTCTCGGGGCGCTGATCGCCGGGCTGGGCGGCACCGCCGTGTTCCGTCACATCGGCGCCGCGCCGCCCACGCCGCCGGCCCATGACGACGAGGACGAGGGCGGTCATCATCATCATTACGACGGCCCGCGCTGGCCGATGCTGCTGACCACCGGGCTGCTGCTGTTCACCGCGTTGTTGTCGTGGATCGCCTTCTTCGACATCGCCGGCGGCCAGACCGGGCGCATCGTCGTCGCCGAATGGATCCGTTCCGGCACCATGAGCGCGCCGTGGGCGCTGCGCATCGACATGCTGAGCGGCGTCATGCTGGTGGTGGTGACCACCGTGTCGTCGCTGGTGCACGTCTATTCGCTGGGCTACATGGCGCACGACCCGCATCAGCCGCGCTTCTTCGCCTACCTGTCGCTGTTCACCTTCGCCATGCTGATGCTGGTGACCTCCGACAACCTGGTGCAGATGTTCTTCGGCTGGGAGGGCGTCGGCCTGGCCTCCTATCTGCTCATCGGCTTCTGGTATACCCGCGCCTCGGCCAACGCCGCCGCCATCAAGGCGTTCGTGGTCAACCGGGTCGGCGACTTCGGCTTCGCGCTGGGCATTTTCGCGGCCTACGCGGTGTTCGGCTCGGTGGAGTTCGACACCATCTTCGCCGCGGCCGGCGAGATGCAGGGCAAGACCTTCACTTTCTTAAGCTGGCAGGTGGACATCCTGACCACCATCGCGCTGTTGCTGTTCATGGGGGCGATGGGCAAGTCGGCGCAGTTCCTGCTGCACACCTGGCTGCCCGACGCCATGGAAGGCCCCACCCCCGTCTCGGCGCTCATCCACGCCGCCACCATGGTCACCGCCGGCGTGTTCCTGGTGGCCCGCATGTCGCCGGTCTACGAGCTGGCCCCGTTCGCCCAGCAGGTGGTGGTGGTCGTCGGCGCCGTCACCGCCTTCTTCGCCGCCTCCGTCGGGCTGGTGCAGAACGACATCAAGCGCATCATCGCCTATTCCACCTGTTCGCAGCTGGGCTACATGTTCGTGGCCATGGGCGTGGGGGCCTATGGGGTGGGCATGTTCCATCTGTTCACCCACGCCTTCTTCAAGGCGCTGCTGTTCCTGGGCGCCGGGTCGGTGATCCACGCCATGGCCGACGAGCAGGACATCTGGCGCATGGGCGGACTGGCCCCCTACATCCGCCGCACCTGGGCGATGATGCTGATCGGCACGCTGGCGCTGACCGGCTTTCCGCTCACCGCCGGCTACTTCTCCAAGGACGCCATCATCGAGGTCGCCTTCGCGGCCCATTCGGGCGTCGGCACCTTCGCCTTCTGGCTGCTGGTGGCCGCGGCGCTGATGACCTCCTTCTATTCCTGGCGGCTGATGTTCGTCACCTTCCACGGTGAAACGCGGGCCTCGCGCGAGACGCTGGCCAGGGCCCATGAAAGCCCGCCGGTGATGCTGGTGCCGCTGTATGTGCTGGCCGCCGGGGCGCTGCTGGCCGGCTGGCTGTTCAAGGACATGTTCATCGGCGAGTCGGAGGCGCTGTTCTGGGGCCGGGCGCTGTTGCGCGGGCCGGACAACGAAATCCTGCACCACATGCACCAGGTGCCCGGCTGGGTGGTGTGGTCGGCCACGGTGATGATGGCGGCCGGCTTCGCCATCGCCTGGCTGTTCTACATCGCCCGCCCGGCGCTGCCGGAGAAACTGGCCACGGCGCTGCGCCCGCTGTATCGGTTCGTGCTCAACAAGTGGTATTTCGACGAGCTGTATGAGCGCATCTTCGTGCGCCCCGCCTTCGCGTTGGGGCGGCTGTTCTGGCACGGCGGGGATCGGCGGATCATCGACGGGCTGGGGCCGGACGGGGTTTCGGCTCGGGTGCTGAACATTTCCAGCCTGACCTCACGGCTGCAGACCGGCTATCTGTATCATTACGCGTTCGCCATGCTGCTGGGGCTGGCCGCCCTGGTCACCTGGCTGATGCTGAGGGGGGGCTGAGGCGATGACCGACTGGCCCATCCTTTCCGCCATCATCTTCCTGCCGTTGATCGGCGCGCTGTTCATCCTCGTCACCCGTGGCGACGACGAGATCGCGCGGCGCAACATGCGCATGACGGCGCTTTTCACCACCGTCTTCACTTTCATCCTGACATTGATGCTGCTGGGCGGCTACGACCCGGCCAAACCGGGCTTTCAGTTCGAGGAACGCTACGCCTGGTTCGGGCCGATGAGCTATCACGTGGGCGTGGACGGGCTGGGCCTGCCGTTCGTGGTGCTCACCGCCTTTCTGATGCCCGGCGTCATTCTCGCCTCGTGGGGGGTTCAGAAGCGGGTGAAGGAATACATGATCGCCTTTCTGGTGCTGGAGACGCTGATGCTCGGCGTCTTCGTGGCGCTCGACCTGGTGCTGTTCTATCTGTTCTTCGAAGGCGGCCTGATCCCGATGTTCCTGATCATCGGCGTGTGGGGCGGGCCGCGCCGGGTCTACGCCAGCTTCAAGTTCTTCCTCTACACGCTGCTCGGCTCGGTGCTGATGCTGCTGGCCATCATCGCCATCTACTGGCAGACCGGCACCACCGACATCGCCCAGATCCTCAGCAAGCCCTCGGCCATTCCGGCCGGCTTGCAGACCTGGCTGTGGCTGGCCTTCTTCGCCTCCTTCGCGGTGAAGATGCCGATGTGGCCGGTGCATACCTGGCTGCCCGACGCCCACGTGGAGGCGCCGACCGCCGGCTCGGTGGTGCTGGCCGCCATCCTCCTGAAGATGGGCGGCTACGGATTCCTGCGTTTCTCGCTGCCGATGTTCCCGCTGGCCAGCGAACAGTTC
>DRPD01000324.1 GCA_011374735.1 Thermopetrobacter sp. | reverse complement strand
TGGAGGTGCCGAGCAGATAGACGCCTTCATAAAGCGCGTTGGCGCGGAACATCGGGAACACGTAATCGCGCGCGAACTCCTCGCGCAGATCCTCGATGTAGATCTCCTCGATGCCCAGCATTTCCGCCTTGCGCCGGGCCTCGTCCAGCTCCTCGCCCTGGCCCAGGTCGGCGGTGAAGGTGACCACCTCGCAGCCATAGTGCTCCTGCAGCCATTTGAGGATGATGGAGGTGTCCAGCCCGCCGGAATAGGCCAGCACCACCTTGTTGACCTTGCTGTCGTTCATGGGGCTTTCGCTTTCTCTTCGCGGGGCGTCGGCCGCGCTGGTGAATACCCTCGCGCCACCAATGGCGGAACCGGCAAGGTTGCGTCAAGGGGGGCGATAAGGGCATAGTGCCTGACGCTTTCCGGCATGTGGCCCGGAATGACGCAAATATTCACCGCCAATGCACAAGGGGGTTCGACCATGTCGATCATTCGTGTTTTCACCGCCGCCATCGTCGCGGCGCTGCTGATGGTGGCCGGGATCACGGCCCACGCGCCGGCGGCGTCGGCGGCGTCGGTGTGTCGCGATCTTGAGCGCAAGAGCGCCTGCACGCGGCGCGACGACTGCACCTGGGTCGATTCGTACAAGCGCAAGGACGGCGTGAAGGTGGACGCCTATTGCCGCGCCAGGGGTGGCTCCGGCTCCAAGTCGTCTTCCGCCAGCAAGAAAAAGAGCACGAAAAAGAAAAAGGACACGACGAAAAAGGCCGCCAGGGAGAGCGGTGGCGACAAGAAGACGATGCCGGCCAGGGATGACGACGGCAAGGCCAAGAACAAGAAAAAGAAGAAAAAGAAGAGCGGCGACAAGAAGGGCGCGTCGGCGGCCAAGGGCGGCGATGACAAGAGCGCCAGGAAGTCCGGCAAGAAGAAGGATTCCAAATCCAGCAAGAAGAAGGATGTGAAAAAGGACTCCAAGAAAAAGAAAAAGTCCAAGAAGAAGGGCAAGAAGAAAAAGAAGAGCGACAAGAGCAACTGACCACGCGCCGATGGGCGCCTCGCGTCAGATCGAGCGGATGGGGTGGTGATGGCCATCGTCAACGGCACGGCATCGGCCGGGGCGCTGCGTGACCTCTCGCCGGTGCTGAAGGTGATCGGCGTGCTGCTGCTGATCATCGGGTCGCTGATGATGTTGCCGGCGCTGGCCGATCTGGTGTTCGACGACGCCGACTGGGCGGTGTTCGTGGGGTCGGCCTTCATCACCGTGGCTATCGGGGCGCTGCTGCTCATCAGCCACAACCGCCCGATCCGCGCGCTGAGCACCCGGCAGGCCATTCTCATCGTCAACCTGGCGTGGCTGTCGGCGGCCGCCTTCGGGGCGTTGCCGTTCGTGTTCGCCGAAACCAACCTGTCGGCGGCCGACGCTTTCTTCGAGTCGATGTCGGGGATCACCACCACCGGCTCGACGGTGCTCAGCGGGCTGGACCACATGCCGCACGGCATCCTGCTGTGGCGGGCGCTGCTGCAATGGATGGGCGGGCTGGGCATCATCGTCACGGCGCTGGCCATCCTGCCGGCGCTCAACGTCGGCGGCATGCAGATGTTCAAGGTGGAGGCCTTCGACATCGCGCGCAAGTCGTTCCCGCGGGCGCGGGAGATCGCGGCCGGGCTGGTCGGCGTCTATGTGCTGCTGACCTTCGTGTGCGCGGTGCTGTTGTGGCTGGCCGGGATGCGGGCCTTCGACGCCGTGGCCCACGCCCTGACCACCATCTCCACCGGCGGCTATTCCACCAGGGACGCCTCCGTGGGGTATTTCGACAGCGCCCTGATCGACGCCATCATCACCGTCGGCATGGTGGCCGGGTCGGTGCCGTTCATTCTCTATCTGCAAGGCCGGGGCAGCCTCGCCGCCTTGTGGCGCAGCGAGCAGGTGCGCGCCTTCCTGCTGCTGTTGGGCTGGGGCGCGCTGGCGATCGCCGTGTGGCTGATGGTGATGCGCGGCTATGAGCTGCCGCGGGCGCTGCGTTACGCCGCCTTCAACGTGACGTCGGTGATGACCGGCACCGGCTATTCCTCGGCCGACTACGCCACCTGGGGGGCGCTGCCGGTGATGCTGCTGGCCGTCTATACGCTGATCGGCGGCTGCTCCGGCTCCACGTCGTGCGGCATGAAGGTGTTCCGGGTGCAGATCCTGCTGCGCTTCGCGGTGCGCCAGTTGCGCCAGCTGGTCATGCCGTCGATGGTGCAGCCGGTGGCCTATGAGGGCGCCCGGGTGCGCGAAGAGGTGCTGACCTCGGTGTTCAGCTTCTTCTTCCTGTTCCTGCTCACCGTGGCGGGGCTGGCCGTGGCGCTGGCGGCGACGGGGCTGGATTACGTCACCGCCTTGTCCGGCGCGGCGACGGCGGTGGCCAACGTCGGGCCCGGCTTCGGGCCGATCATCGGCCCGTCGGGCAACTTCGCGCCGCTGTCCGACACCGCCATCTGGCTGCTGTCGTTCGGCATGCTGGCCGGGCGGCTGGAAATCCTCACCTTCTACGCCATGCTGACGCGGGTGTTCTGGCGCCTGTGAGCGGTGGTGCCGGCTGAGGGCCTCGAACCCCCGACCCCCTGATTACAAATCAGGTGCTCTGCCAACTGAGCTAAGCCGGCCCCGGGCGGGTTGTTCCTGCATAGTCGGCCGCCGGCATCATGGCAAGCGACGGCGGGCCGGCAGACATAGCAGACATATATGGAAACTCATATGTGTATTCGCCTAAATGCTAGGTTCAACAGCCGGCCCGCCCGGTGCTAGCGTTGGGCGCGGGACACGTCGGCGATAGAACAACATCAACCACGGGCTGTCCCCAAGCTCAGGCAGTCAAGAGGAGGAATTCATGCGCAACGACAAACTCATCATCAATCGCCGTCAGCTGATCCGCGGCGCAGCGGGCGGGGCGGCGCTGTCGGTGCCGATTCTGCATTTCGTCAGGGAGGCCTACGCCGAGCAGTATTGCAACATGCCGACCGGCAAGGAGGTGGTGCTGGGCTTCAACGTGCCGCAGACCGGCGCCTACGCCGATGAGGGCGCCGACGAGTTGCGCGCCTTCAAGCTGGCGGTGAAGCACCTGAACGGCGAGGGCGACGGCGGCATGCTGAACACCTTCAAGCCCTCCGCGCTGAAGGGCAACGGCGTGCTGGGCAAGAAGGTGGCGTTCGTCACCGGCGACACCCAGACCAAGTCCGACGCGGCGCGCGCCTCCGCGAAGCGCATGATCGAGAAGGACAAGGCGATCATGATCTCCGGCGGCTCGTCGTCGGGCGTGGCCATCGCCGTGCAGTCGCTGTGTCAGGACATGGGCGTGATCTTCATGGCCGGCCTGACCCACTCCAACGACACCACCGGCAAGGACAAGCGCAAGCATGGCTTCCGCCACTTCTTCAATACCGAGATGACCGGCGCGGCGCTGGCCCCGGTGCTGGCCAAGGAATACGGCACCGATCGCAAGGCCTATCACCTGACGGCCGACTACACCTGGGGCTGGTCGCAGGAGGGCTCGATCAAGAAATACACCGAGGCGCTGGGCTGGAAGACGGTGAAGGCGGTGCGCACGCCGCTGGGGGCCGGCGACTTCTCGCAGTATCTGACCCCGGTGCTCAACTCCGGCGCCGACGTGCTGGTGCTGAACCACTACGGCAAGGACATGGTCAACTCGCTGACCCAGGCGGTGCAGTTCGGCATGCGCGACAAGCAGGTGAACGGCAAGCAGTTCCAGATCGTGGTGCCGCTGTTCTCGCGCCTGATGGCGCAGGGCGCGGGCGAGGCCATCAAGGGCATCTACGGTTCCACCAACTGGAACTGGCAGATGACCGACGAGGCCTCCAAGGCGTTCGTGAAGAGCTTCGGCAAGGAGTATGGCTTCCCGCCCTCGCAGGCGGCGCAGACCTGCTATGTGCAGACCATCCTCTACGCCAACGCCTGCGAGATGGCCGGCACCTTCGCGCCGGCCGGCGTCATCAAGGCGCTGGAAGGCTTCAAGTTCGACGGGCTGGGCAACGGCCCGACGGAATACCGGGCGGCCGACCACCAGTGCTTCAAGGACGTGCTGGTGGTGAAGGGCAAGGAGAAGCCGGCCTCGAAGTATGACCTGCTGGAGGTCGTCGACATCACCCCGCGCAGCAAGGTCGAATACGAGGCGAAAATGCTGGGCGGAGACCTCGGCCCGGTCAACATGAAGCCTTGCTGATCCGGCGTTGACCACGTATTCTCCGGCCACGCCGCGCAGGGGCGTGGCCGGGGATATCCCGATCTTCGATCGCATCCGTTTCCGGGGCTGACGGTTTTCCAGAGGCAACGCCTGAGGGGTCATGGACGCCTTTCTGCTGCAATTTCTCAACGGGCTGGACAAGGGCGGCGCCTACGCCCTGATCGCGCTGGGATTGACGCTGGCCTTCGGCACCCTGGGCATCGTCAATTTCGCCCACGGCGCGCTGTTCATGCTCGGCGCCTTCGTCGCGGTGTCCGTCAACAAGCTGCTGACGCTGGAAAAGGTGGTGCTCGATCCGACGCGGAAGACGCCGTGGGGCGAGCCTGTGGAGATCCGCACGCCCTACGTGGAAACCTGGCTGGGCGATTTCGGGCGCTTTCTGGTGGACTGGTCGGTGCCGGTGTCGATCATCGCCGTGATCCCCGTGATGCTGCTCATCGGCGTCGTCATGGAGCGCGGTTTGATCCGCCATTTCTACCGCCGCCCCCACGCCGATCAGATTCTCGTCACCTTTGGCCTGGCCATCGTGCTGCAGGAGATCGTCAAGCACTTCTTCGGCGCCAACCCGATCCCGCAGAGCGCGCCGGCGATGTTCGCCGGTTCGGCCGACGTCGGGGCGCTGTTCGGCCTGCCGCCGGGCACCCTGGTATATCCGTGGTGGCGGCTGATCTACTTTCTGTTCGCGGCGCTGGTCATCGCCATCGTCTTCGCCTTCCTGCAGTTCACCACCTGGGGCATGGTGGTGCGGGCCGGCATGCGCGACCGCGAGACGGTGGGGCTCTTGGGCATCAACATCCGGCGGCGCTTCACCACGGTGTTCGGCATCGCCGCCATCGTCGCCGGGCTGGCCGGCGCCATGTATACCCCCATCCTGCCGCCCGACTATCACATGGGCATGGAATTCCTGGTGCTGTCGTTCGTGGTGGTGGTGGTGGGCGGCATGGGCTCGCTGCCCGGCGCGGTGCTGGCCGGGTTCCTGCTCGGCGTGCTGCAATCGTTCTCGTCGATGACGGAAGTGAAAGCGATCCTGCCGGGCATCGATCAGATCATCATCTATCTCATCGCCGTCATCGTCCTGCTGACCCGTCCGCGCGGGCTGCTGGGGCGCAAGGGCGTGATGGAGGATTGAGATGTTCGGCAAGACGGCCCGACAGGACTGGATCTTCCTCGCCATCTTCGCCGCCTTCGTGCTGTCGATGCCCGTCACCCTGGCGCCGATCGGCGCGGGCTATCCCGATCTGTTGCAGAAGTTCGCCATCTACGGGCTGTTCGCCATCGGTTTCAACATCCTGTTCGGGCTGACCGGCTATCTGTCGTTCGGCCACGCGGCGTTTCTGGGGGTGGGCTCCTACGCCGCGGTGTGGGTGTTCAAGCTGCTGACCGTCAACGCCGTGCCGGCGGTCATCTTCGCGGTGCTGGTGGCCGGGCTGTTCGCCGCCGCCATCGGCTACGTGTCGCTGCGCCGGGCCGGCATCTACTTCTCCATCCTCACCCTGGCCTTCGCCCAGATGTCCTACAATCTGGCCTATTCGGTGCTGACCCCGCTGACCAACGGCGAAACCGGCCTGCAGGTGCAGCTGCTGGCGCAGGGGCCGGTCACCGACTACATCAATCAGGACGTGCGCATTCTCGATCAATGGCTGGGGGTGAAGGAGGTGGGGGTGCCGTCGCCGTCGCTGTTCGGCATCGAGATGAGCGGCTGGCCGGGCTTCTACTTCGCGGCGGTGATGCTGATCGCCGGGATGTTCATCGCCCAGCGCATCTTCCGCTCCAGCTTCGGGATGATGCTGCGCGCCATCAAGTCCAACCAGACGCGGCTGAACTACACCGGCGTCAATCCGCGCCCCTATCTGCTGGCCGCCTTCGTCATCTCCGGCATGTATGCGGGGCTGGCCGGGGCGCTGCTGGCGGTCATCGACCCGCTGGCCGGGGCGGAGCGCATGCAATGGACGGCGTCGGGCGAGGTGGTGCTGATGACCATTCTGGGCGGCGTCGGCACCCTGCTGGGGCCGTTTCTCGGCGCGGCGCTCATCAAGTATGCGGAGAACATCTTCTCGGCCATCAACGAGAAGATCCTGCACGCCACCTTCGCGTGGCTGCCCGACGGGCTTCAGAACGCGGTGGTGGAGATCGCCGGCCTGTTCGTGGGCAAGGGCTGGCATCTGACCCTGGGGCTGTTGTTCATGCTCATCGTCATCTTCCTGCCCGGCGGGCTGATGGAGGGCTTTGAGCGCCTCATGAGGCTGTTCCGCCGGCGCGGCGGCGCGCACGCGGAGCGGGAGGGCTGAGCCATGGCGGCGGTGCTGCGGATCGAGGACGTGCACAAGAGCTTCGGCGGGCTTCGCGCCCTGTGGGAGGTCAATCTCGACGTCGAGGAAGGCCGCGTGCATGCCATCATCGGCCCCAACGGAGCCGGCAAATCGACGCTGCTCAACTGCCTGATCGGGCGGCTGACGCCGGATCGCGGCACCGTCACCTTCGAGGGCCGGCCGCTGATCGGCCGCAAGCCGCACGAGATCAATCAGATGGGCATCGCCCGGGTGTTCCAGACGCCGGAGATCTTCGAGGAGCTGACGCTGCTGGAGAATCTGATGATCCCGGCCATGGCGAAGCGCGACGGCGCCTTCCGGCTCAACGCCTGGCGGCGCGTCACGCGGCGCGGCGAACTGATGGAGGAGGCGGAGCACATTCTGGAGGAAGTGGGGCTGGCCGAGCAGCGCCACCGGGTCAGCGCCGCCCTGTCGCGCGGCGACAAGCGGCGGCTGGAGCTGGCCATGTGCCTGATCCAGCATCCCAAGCTGCTGCTGCTGGACGAGCCGACCGCCGGCATGAGCCGGGCCGACACCAACAACACCATCGATCTGCTGAAGCGCATCGGCGAGAAGGGCATCACCAAGGTCATCATCGAGCATGACATGCATGTGGTGTTCTCACTGGCCGACACCATTTCCGTGCTGGCGCGCGGCACCTTCATCGCGCACGGAAAACCCGACGAGATCCGCAACGATCCGAAGGTGCAGGAAGCCTATCTGGGAGGGGTGGAGGCATGAGCTTCGGAGCCTCTGACCTGCTTGATTGTTCGGCAGGTATGTTAAGGTGACTGAAACCAACTTGCGGCAAGCAAGAACACATGGTTTTGCGAGTTGATACAAATCCGCAAATGATTGTTTGGGCACTAGAGCGTGCCGGCAAGCATCCTCATGAGTTGGGAAAGGAGTTGGCGGACAAAGTGCCGGCGTGGCAGGCGGGAACGCAGCAACCTACCCTGAAGCAGCTGGAAAAATTCGCCAAAAAGGTACACGTGCCGCTGGGCTATCTGTTCCTCCCGGAACCGCCGGAAGAGCCTGTCCCTATCCCCGATTTTCGCACTTTCGCCAACCGTAAAGTGCGCCGGCCCAGCCCGGACTTACTGGATACCATCTACATCTGCCAGCAGCGGCAAGAGTGGTATCGCGAATATGCCGAGCTGAACCGGCTCAATGGCGTGCCGTTCGTGGGCACGAAAAGCATTGATGACGAGCCGAAAAAGGTGGCGCGGGAAATTGCCGAATTCATTGGATTTGGCATGCGGGAACGGGCTGAATGCAAGACTTGGGAAGAAGCCCTGCGCCTGTTGCGCGAGCGCATCGAGGATGCCGGCGTGCTGGTGATGAACAGTGGCATCGTTGGTGCCAACACCCACCGCAAGCTTAACGTGGAAGAGTTTCGCGGCTTCGCCCTGAGCGATGACCTGGCGCCTCTGATTTTCGTCAACGGGGCGGATACGAAGGCCGGACAGATTTTCACCCTTGCCCATGAGTTGGCACACCTGTGGCAGGGGCAGACGGCGCTGAGCAACATCGGGATGCGCAACACGCGCGGGTTCCGGCAGGAAGAGGTGTGGTGCAACCGGGTGGCTGCCGAGCTGCTGGTGCCCATGGACGCGCTGCGCGAGGAGTTGGCGGCCAGCAATACAAGAGATGTCCGGGAATTGAAGAATGAGCTGGCCAGGCACTTCAAGGTCAGTACCTTGGTCATCCTGCGTCGGCTGCTGGATGCACGCCATCTGGAACGTGGTGATTTCGAAGAGCTGTGGCAGCGGGAAATGGCATTCCTGCGTGAGAGGGTGCAGGAGCGTGGCAGCGGCGGCAATGCCTACAACACCCTGCCGGTGCGCCTGAGCCGACGTTTCCTGCGCGCTTTGTTCGTCAGCACGCTGGAGGGCCATACGCTCTATCGGGATGCCTTCAGGCTGATGGGGGTTAAGAAGACGGAAACGTTCCAGCGGCTGGGCAAGGAGCTGGGGGTGCTGGCATGACCCGTTATCTACTGGACGCCAACGTGTTCATTCAGGCCAAAAACCTGCACTACGGGTTCGACTTCTGCCCGGCGTTCTGGGAATGGCTGGAACGGAAGAACGGTGAAGAGAGCGTCGCCAGTGTGGAAATGGTTGGGAGCGAACTTGCAGCGGGTGAAGATGAACTGACAAATTGGGCAAAGAGGCAGGGAGAGAAATTCTTCTTGCCAAGGGATGCAAAGGTATTATCGGCCTATGGAAAAGTGACCAAGTGGGTAACTAGCAATGGTTATGAGCCGGCTGCCATAAGCACCTTTCTGAGCGTTGCGGATTCCTGGCTGCTTGCTCATGCGCTGACATATGAGCGCGTGGTGGTTACTCACGAAAGAGCCGCCGATACCATCAAAAAAGTCAAAATCCCGAATGCCTGCATAGGGCTGGGAATACGCTTCATGA
>DRPD01000323.1 GCA_011374735.1 Thermopetrobacter sp. | reverse complement strand
GGAGCAAGGATGAGATCGTCCTGGCGCTTTCTCGGCAGCAAGGCCGTATTCTCATCACGGAAGACAATGATTTCGGCGAACTTGCCTTTCGCCGGAAATTGCCCACCACAGGTATCGTTGTGCTTCATCTCACGGGGATGAAAGCGAAGGAACAAGGGCCATACGTCGTCAAAGCATTGCGGAAGGCGTCAAAACCACTTCATGGTCATTTCACCATCATCGAGCACGGACGGGTGCGCCAGCGGCTCTTGCGCATGTGATTAGATCCCGGTGCCATATCACGTCATCGCCACTTGCAGCGACGAGACGGACTGCGGAAACCGCCCGGCCTCACTTCAGGCCGAGCAGGTATTCGGCGATGGCCTTCAGGTCGGCTTCGGGGAGCCTGGCGAGATTGCTCTGCACCTCGCCCATGCCGCCGGAACTCAAATCCTCATAGCCCAGCGCCTCGCCGTATTTCAGCGCGCTGGCCAGATCGTTGACGCTCTTGTAGCGGCCGCGGCCCTTCAGGTTGCGCAAGGAGGGCACCTTGCCCTTCTCGCTCAGGTGCGGCGCGCCGGCCAGCCAGCGGTCGCGGTCGAGCAGGAAGATGGCGTTGCGCGGCGTGTGGCACTCGCCGCAATGGCCGGGGCCGACCACCAGATAGGCGCCGCGATTGAAGCTCGCCGACTGGCCGGGAATGGGCCTGAAGGCGTGCCGAGGCAGGGCCAGCCATTGCCAGAAGGCGAGGGCGAAGCGGGTGAGCGGGGCGCGTTCTAGCGGCGTGGTGTTTTTCACCGGCTTCAGCGTCTTCAGGTAGGCGAACAGATCGAGGATGTCGGGGAGCGTCATCCAGGCATAGGAGGTGTAGGGGAAGGCCGGGATGTAATGGGTGCCGTCCGGCCCCAGGCCCTTCTTCAGGGCGTTGACGAAGTCGATCGGCCGCCAGGCGCCGATGCCGGTTTCACGATCCGGCGTGATGTTGGGCACGAGGATGGCGCCGCCGGGGGTCTTCAGCCGGCGCCCGCCGGCCGGCAGGGCGGCATGCGGCCCGCGCCCGCGGTGGCACGAGATGCAGCCGCCGGCGTGATACAGCAGGCGGCCGTTGGCCACGTCCGGCCGGTGGGCCGCCGGCAGCGCGCTTGCGGGCAACGGCGTGGAGAGATGACGCCAGGCGAGAAAGATGGCGAGGCCGGCGATCGCCAGCCCCGCCACCAGCAGCGTGATGACCGGATGCCGCCGGATGACGCCCATGGGCGGCGTTCCTTCAGGTCACATCTTGTCCTTCTTGGGCTTGCGGAACTTCTCGTGGCAGGCCTTGCAGCCCTTGCCGCCCAGCGCCATCACCGCCGGCGGCAGCGCGTCGGCGGCGCTCACGGTGGCCAGCGCCTCGGCGTTCTTGATGGCGGCGTCGAAAATGGCGTTGAACTCGTCCATGTTCTGCCAAATCTCCGGCTTGGCGCGGGTGTCGCCGGCGTCGGAGCCTTTCGGGAACAGCCCCTTGGCCTTCTTCAGCAAGGCGGCGATGTTGGCGGCGTTCTTCCGCACCGTGGCGGCGTCGAACGCCACCGCGCCCTTGACCATGCCGACGATGGGCTTGAAATTCTCAACCACCGTTTTCATCGTCTCGCGGCGTTCCTTGACCACGTCGCCGGCGGTGGCCGGAATGGCGTGGGAGAAGATCGCGGTGGCGCCGAAGGCCAGGCCGAGGGCGATACCGCGCACGAGTTGCCGAGATTTCATGACCAGTCGTCTCCTCTGTTGCGTTGTCACTCGTTGCATCTCCCCTTGACGCTTTTCATTTTGGCAAATCCACCGGGCAAAGAAAAGTGCCGTCGTCACAATCTGGCCGGGCGGGGTTGGCGGCGCCGGGCGATGCGGGTAGAACGAGTTGATGACAACCGGAATCAAACGGGGAGCCGATCTCGTGCTCTGGCGTTGGGGATTGATCGTGATGACGGCCGTCTGGCTTACCGCCTGCGGGGCGCGCGGGCCGTTGCAGCCGCCGCCGGACACCGCGCCGCCGCCGACGGAAAAGACCACACGCTGACGCCCGCATGCATCACTTCACCTACAAGGGCGGCGTCCTGCATGCCGAAGACGTGTCGCTGGCCGAACTCGCCGCGCGGGTGGGCACGCCGTTCTACGCCTATGCGCAAGCCACGCTGAGCCGCCATTACCGGGTGTTCGACGACGCCTTCGCCGGCGACGACCATCTGGTCTGCTTCGCCATGAAGGCCAATTCCAATCAGGCGGTGCTGAAGCTGCTGGCCGGGCTGGGGGCCGGCATGGACATCGTCTCCGGCGGCGAGCTGAAGCGCGCGCAAGCGGCCGGCGTGGCGGGCGGGAAGATCGTGTTCTCCGGCGTCGGCAAGACCGAGGAGGAAATGCGCGCCGCGCTGGCGCATGGCATCCGCTGCTTCAACGTGGAATCGCTGCCCGAACTGCGGCGGCTGTCGCAGGTGGCGCGGGCGATGGGCAGGACGGCGCCGGTGGCGCTGCGCATCAATCCGGACGTGGACGCGAAGACGCATGAGAAGATCGCCACCGGCCGCAAGGCGGACAAGTTCGGCATTTCGTGGACGCGGGCGCTTGAGGCCTATGCGCTGGCGGCCGGTCTGCCGGGCATCGCGGTGACGGGGCTGGCCACCCACATCGGCAGCCAGATCACCGATCTTCAGCCGTTCGAGCAGGCCTATTCCCTGATGGCCGAGCTGGCGACGCGGTTGCGCGAGGCCGGGCATGACATCCGCCACGTGGATCTGGGCGGCGGGCTGGGCGTGCCCTATCGCGGCGACACCGACATCCCGCCGCACCCGGATGACTACGCGGCCATGGTGCGCCGCCTGCTGGGGCATCTGGACGTCGCCTACATCTTCGAGCCGGGGCGCATGATCGCCGCCAACGCCGGGGTGCTGGTGGGCCGGGTGCTGTATGTGAAGGAGGCGGAGGGCAAGACGTTTCTCATCACCGATGTGGGCATGAACGATCTGCTGCGCCCCACGCTGTATGAAGCGTTTCATCACATCCAGCCGCTGGCCGAACCCGAACCGGACGCGCCGATGATGAGCGCCGACGTGGTGGGCCCGGTGTGCGAAACCGGCGACTATATCGCCAGGGAACGCCGCCTGCCGCAAATGAAGGAAGGCGATCTGTTCGCGGTGATGACGGCCGGGGCCTATGGCGCGGTGATGGCCGGCACCTACAACACCCGCGCGCTGGTGCCGGAAGTGCTCGTCAACGGCGCCGATCACGCCGTCGTGCGCCGGCGCTTCGATGAAGAGCGGATCGTCGGGCTGGACAGCCTCGCCCCCTGGCAGATGGCGTGACTTTCCTTAAGGGTCTGTCCCAGACAAATGACTCAATGTCGTTACATATCATTGAAATTATTATAATTTCCCCATCTTCCCATAGCCTGATTTTTGAGGGCTAAGAGAAGCGCCAATGGCGATTTTTCGCCATTGGCGCTTCTTTGCCAGTCTTTTCACGGGATCATTGAATGTCAAGCATGAAACCGCTTGGCGGCGGCCCGTAGGGCCGTGCTTGACATTCAATGAGCCCGTGAAACAGCAAACCCGTTATTTGG
>DRPD01000322.1 GCA_011374735.1 Thermopetrobacter sp. | reverse complement strand
GCCTGGGCCCGCTGGGTCCGCCCCTGGACCCTTGCCGCGTGGATGTTTCTCACCGCGGGAATCGCTCTGGGTTCCTGGTGGGCCTACTATGAGCTGGGCTGGGGTGGCTGGTGGTTCTGGGATCCGGTGGAGAACGCCTCCTTCATGCCGTGGCTGGCCGGCACCGCGCTGCTGCATTCGGCGATCGTCGCGGAAAAGCGCGACACCTTGAAGGTCTGGACCATCCTGCTGGCCATCGTCGCCTTTTCGCTGTCGCTGATCGGCACCTTCCTGGTGCGCTCCGGCGTGCTCTCCTCCGTGCACGCCTTCGCCGTCGATCCGGCCCGCGGCGTGTTCATCCTGATGATCCTGCTGTTCTTCATCGGCGGCTCGCTGGCCCTTTATGCGACCCGCGCCGCCGGCATCAGGCGCGGCGGCAGCTTCGCGCCGGTGTCGCGCGAAGGGGCGCTGGTGCTCAACAATCTGCTGCTGTCCGTGGCCATGGCCGCGGTGTTCATCGGCACCCTGTTCCCGCTGGCCTATGAGGCCGTCACCGGTGGCGGCAAGATCACCGTCGGCCCGCCCTATTTCAATTTCACCTTCGGCATCCTGATGATCCCGCTGCTGCTGGTGCTGCCCGTCGGCGCCTTGCTGCCGTGGAAGCGCGGCGGCCTCCACGACGTGCTGCGTCGTCTGTGGTGGGCCGCGGTGCTGGCCGTGGCGGCGGTGGTCATCGCCGCCTTCGTGACCGACCCGAAGGCGGTGCGCGCCGCGCTCGGCATCGGCCTCGGTGCGTGGATCATCGCCGGCACCCTCGTCGCGCTGGCCGAACGCGCCATGTTCGGCCGCGTGCCCTTCGCCACCGCCCTGCGCCGCCTCGCCTCGCAACCGGGCCAGACCTGGGGCATGGTGCTGGCGCACGTCGGCCTGGGGGTGATGGTCGTCGGCATCATCATCGTTTCCGCCTTCAAGGCGGAGCGCATCACCGCCATGACACCCGGCAAGACCGTGACCATCGCCGGCCTGCAGGTGAAGATGCTGGGCGAGAAGCGGGTTACCGGCCCCAACTATCTGGCCGAACAGGCCGCCTTCGCCGTCAGCGCGCAGGATCGCCCATTGGGAACCGTGTTCTCCGAGAAGCGGGTGTTCATCGCGCGGCGTGATATGCCGACCACGGAAGTGGGGCTGATGCATTTCTTCAGTGGCGATCTCTACGTGGCCATTGGCGACAAGGCGAAGGACGGCCGCGTGGTGCGTTTGTATTTCAATCCGATGATCTGGCTGCTGTGGCTGGGCGCGGCGTTGATGTTCTCAGGCGGCCTCGCCACCTTGGCCGACCGCCGCTTCCGCCTGCGGCTGCGTCAGCGGATCAAGGCCGCCCAGCCGGCGTGAGAAGAGGAGGAGGCCTTGATGCGTCGCCTGTCATCGCTCCTGCTCCTGGGCGCTTTCCTGCTCGCCTTGCTGTCGCCGTTACCGGCGCTGGCGGTGGAACCGGACGAGATGCTCCAGGATCCGAAGCTGGAGGCCCGCGCCCGCAAGCTGTCGCAAGGCTTGCGCTGTCTGGTCTGCCAGAACGAGAACATCGACGAATCCAACGCCCCGCTGGCCAAGGATCTGCGCATCCTGTTGCGCGAACGGCTGAAGGCCGGCGATACCGATCAACAGGCCATCGACTATATCGTCAACCGCTACGGCGAATACGTGCTGCTCAAGCCCCGTTTGGGGCTGCACACCCTGCTGCTGTGGGCCGGCCCTTTCCTGCTGCTGGTTCTCGGCGCCGGCCTGCTGTGGCGCAAGCGCCGTGGCGCCGCCGCCCGTCCGGCGGAATCCGAAAGCGCCTTGAGCGAGGAAGAGCGGCGGCGCCTGCGCCAGCTGCTGGAAGAATGAGTCGCGGATGACTCATCCGGCAGTATGACGCAAGGGTAACCCCGCCACAATTTATTCACATCCCCGACCTATCAGCCGCGCCTCATATTAGAAGAAACTGATATGAGGTCTTTCCAATGTGGTTCGAAAAGCGTTTCGCCGCCGCACTTCTCCTGGCGGCGTTGGCGCCTTCGGCCGAGGCCGGCTGGCTGAACGGCAATACCGCCGGCCTGCACCCGGCTCTGAAAGCCAAGCTCCATCGCCTCCATAAGGCCTATGGCCGCCCCATCCACGTCACCCCGCAAGGAGGCTGCCGCGCCCGTGGCAATCGCCGCGCGCCGAAGAGCTGGCATCGCCGCGCCGTCGGCTGCAAGGCGGCGGACATCGTCATCCCCGGTGTGTCGCGGCGCACCATCCTCGCCTGGTGGGGGCGCAACATCGGTGGTGGCCGCGGCTTCTATTGCGGGCGCCGTTTCGTGCATGTGGACATCGGCCCCGCCCGCACCTGGACATGGTATTGCCAGCGCCGCACCCGCATCGCCCGCCGCCGCTGAGCAGATTGGTTCTTCTCCCTCCCCGTTGCCCCGTGGCCCCTTGCGGTCACGGGGTTTTTTCTTGCCCGCGCTTACCACCTTTTAATCTCGTGGACATGGTTTCGCCCGTTCTCGCCGCCTATTTCTGGACGAGGCTCGCGCAAGCTTTTCCGATTGCGCGCAAATGTGTTCTCAAGCCAGGGAAATCAGGAGAGACGAGCATGAATTCGACCATCGCGAACACCACCCGCCGTTCGGCGCTGGCGCTGGGTTTCGCCGCGGCCTTC
>DRPD01000321.1 GCA_011374735.1 Thermopetrobacter sp. | reverse complement strand
GGACAGCTGGCGGTGATACTGCTGCAACAACTGGCCGATGAACGAGGCCGACATGCCCAACGCCACGAAGATGGTGGCGAAGCCAAGCACGAAGGCCAGCGTCGCCACCAGCAGGCGGCGGCTGGCGGCCTGCTCACGCTCCATCTCGTCGAACGACATGCCGGCGATGAAGGCCAAAGAGGGCGGCACGATCGGCAGCACGCACGGCGACAAGAAGGAAAGAACGCCGGCGATGAAGGCGCCGGGCAGGCTGATATCGAACATGCGCGTCTCCTCCCTTGCCGCGCACTATAGCGGCTGTCGGCGATGAAATGAAAGCGGCCGGACTCAATTTTGCTTGATGACCGGCGGCCGCGATAAAAATATCTGATTGCGACAATAGTTATGCTTTTTTGTGCCGTTCATATATGATATTCAAAATGTGTGATTCGTGCTGATGAACGATGCGGGCCCCGGTGCTGGCGTTTCCCCGGCCCGGCAAACGGATTGACGCAAAGGGGGGGGTGACTTCTATGGAAACGCAAGGCAGCATCGGAGGGGCTTCCCCCGCCGCGCCGGCACGCGATGTGGTGGCGGCGGGCGGCGGGCTGGTCAACGCGCACCGGGCCAGCGCCATTTTGAAGGCCATGGCTCATGAGGGCCGGCTGATGATCCTGTGCGCGTTGTTGCAGCGCGACCGTTCGGTGTCGGAGCTGGAGCATATTCTCGATCAGCGCCAACCGGCGGTGTCCCAACAGCTGGCCAGATTGCGCAGCGAGAAGCTGGTGGCCACCCGCCGCGCCGGCAAGCAGATCATCTATTCCATTTCCGATGACGACGTGCGCGCCGTGGTCGGCCTGCTGTGCCAATTGTTCACCGCCAATCGCGCCCGCCACGAAGGATGACGGCGGCGCGACGCCTCACCGGGGGCGGAACAGGTGGCGGTGCGCGGCGTCATAGAGCGCCGAATCGCCGAAGTCTTCACGCCCGATGACGCCACCGGCCAAAATCAGCGCCGTGCGGGTGATCTTCGCGGCGCGCACCTTCTCGACGATGTCCGTGATCGTGCCGCGCACGATTTGCTGATCGGGCCAGCTGGCCCGGGCCACCACCACGATGGGGGCGTCCGGCCCGTAATGGGGCTTGAGCGCCCGGCACACGGCGCGCAACTGGCGGATGCTCAGGTGAATGGCCAGCGTCGCGCCGCAAGCGGCGAAGCGTTCCAGCGTCTCCGCTTCGGGCAATGGGCTGGCCTTGCCGGGCATGCGGGTCAGCACGATGCTCTGCGCCACACCCGGCGCGGTCAGCTCCGTCTTCAGCGCCGCCGCGGCGGCCGCGAAGGCGGGCACGCCGGGCACCACCTCATAGGGGATCCCCAGCGCATCCAGCCGCCGCATCTGTTCGGCGATGGCGCCATAGATGGACGGATCGCCCGAATGCACCCGCGCCACGTCGTGGCCTTTCGCATGCGCGGCGCGCATTTCGGCGATGATGTCCTCAAGCGTCATGGCGGCGCTGTCGATCACCCGCGCGTCATCGGGCGCGGCGGCGATCACCTCTTCGGGCACCAGCGAGCCGGCATACAGGCACACCGGGCAGCGGGCGATCAGGTCGCGCCCGCGCACGGTGATCAGATCGGCCGCGCCCGGCCCGGCGCCGATGAAATGGACGGTCAAGACGCTCCCTCCCGATTGCTCTTCATGGCATAGCCGCGCGGGGTGTAGGCGGCCGGCCCGGCGGCGGTGTCGATGATGCGGCTTTCCCGGTTGCCCACCAGCACCAGGGTGCGCATGTCCACCGTCCGCGGGTCGAACTCGCCCAGCGTGGTCAGCCGCACGCTTTCCCCAGCCCGGCCCAGATCGCGCGCCACCACCACCGGCGCGTCATCCCCCCGATGGCGCCTGAACAACGCCAGCGCCTTGGCCAGATGGCGCGGCCGGCCTTCGCTTCGCGGATTGTAGAAGGCGGTGACGAAGCCGCCGGCCGCCGCCGTCTTGATGCGCCGCCAGATGACCTCCCACGGGGTCAGCAGATCGGACAGCGAGATGGCGCAGAAGTCATGGCCGATCAGCGCCCCGGCGGCGGCGGAGGCGGCCTGAAAGGCGGAAACGCCGGGCAGCACGTCGATCCGCACCCGTTGCGGCGTGCGCTCCAGCACCTCGAAGACCAGCGCCGCCATGGCGTAGATCGCCGCGTCGCCGGAGCACACCAGCGCCACCCGCCGCCCCTGTGCGGCCAGATCGAGGGCGTGGCGCACCCGCTCCTCTTCCTGGCCGATGGGGTAGGGGTGGAGCGCCTGCCCATGGTGCAGATCGGCGATCAGCTCCAGATAGGGCGCATAGCCCACCCAGTCGTCGGCGGCCAGCAAGGCGTGCGTCGCCGCCTGAGTGCGGCTTGCCGCATCGCCGGGGCCGATGCCCACCACCCACAGCCGCCCCGGCGCGCGCCCCGGCAGGCCGGCCGGATCGACAAGGCGCGCGGCGCGGGCGATGGCGCAGGTGGCCCGCGCGCTCTTGTGTTTCTCCACGATCAGCTCGCCGTCTTCGCCAGCCAGCAGCAAGGCCGCCGCCTCGGCCACCGACGGCGTGCCCACCGCCCGTTGCGGATGGGCGGAAGGGTTCGGCGCCTCCACCGCCGCCAGCTCGTCGGCGGCGAACAGCCGCAACGGCGCATCCAGATGTTCGGCCAGCGCCAGAATGGCCGGTTCGGCCCCTTTCAGCTCATGGGTGGCGATGGCGGCGATGGCGGCGGGGCTGAGGTCATGATGCTTGCAAGTGGTTTCAACCAGTTGCCACAACTCCTTGAAATCGGCGCCTTGCACCGTGCCGACGCCGAGGCACAGGGTGGCCGGGTGACAGACCAGATGATCCGCGCCGCCGCTGATGGCTGCGGTGGTGACGGTGATGGCGAGCGCGCCGTCGCCGGCGATGGGCAGGCGGCTGTTCTTCAGCCACTCGGCGTGTTCGCCCTCGATGCGCACCTGTTCCCCGGCCAGCAGGCGGGCGGTGAACGCCTTCACGTGGTCGGGATTGGCCAGCCGGTAGCCGGGCGGCGGATCGTCCAGCGCGAGGCCGAAGCGGGTGTCGGAGGCGGTGGTGACGGCGGCGATGCCGCCGGTGATGAGCGCGATGCGTTTGGCCAAGGTGTTCGCCCCGTGATGGCCGCCCAGCAACGCTACCACATGCGCGCCGTCGGGCGAGATGGCGATAACCGGCGGCTCGGCGCGCTTGTCGGCCAGCAACGGGGCCAGAGCCCGAATGACAATCCCCGATGCGCAGATGGCGATGAGCGGGCGGCGGGCGGCGAATGCCTCGCGCATGGCGGCAAGCGGCTGCTCCGGCTTCAGGCGTGGTTCGGCCTTCAGCTCCCGCGCCAGACGGCGCGCCAGCGCCTCGCTGGCCGCATCCAGCGTGATGATGCAGGGGATGGCGGGCATGTCGTTCATGGGGCGCGGCTCCCGGCGAAGGCGATGACGGTGGAGAAATAGGGGCTGCGCAACTCAGCCTCCTTGAGCGCCACGATGCGTTCCCCGTCCTGGCCCAGATGGGCGACGGCGAAGGCGTCACGGATGCCCGCCTCGTTGAGCAGGCGGCGGATCAGGCCGATGTGGCGCCCGGCCTTGAGAAACACCAGCGTGGCGTCCCCGGCCGCGATTTCCGCTTGCAGCCGGTCGGGATCGGCGTTGGCCGGCAGCACCTTGATGATGTCCGTTCCCTGCGCCAGCGGGCGGGACAGGGCGGCGGCGGCGGCCTGGGCGGTGGAGACGCCGGGGATGGCCACCACCCGGTGGGCGATGGCCAGCCGCGCCGCCAGCAGCGCGAAACTGCCATAGGTCAGCGGATCGCCGAGGCACAGATAGGCCACCTCGCGCCCGTCGCTCAAGTGCCGGGCGATGCGATGGGCGGCGTCCGCATAGGCCGCGTCCAGATCGGCGGGAGCGGCCCCGAAGGGCACCGGCAGGGGCAGCTCGATGGCGTTGTCCGGCATGAACGGATCGGCGATTTGCCGCGCCAGCGCCGCGCCGGAGGGGCCGACCGGCCAGCACACCACATCGGCGGTGGAGAGCAGCCGCCAGCTCTTCACGGTGATCAGCTCCGCGTCGCCGGGGCCCAGGCCCAGTCCGTAGAACGTGCCGCTCATGGCTTCTCCCACACCCATTGCAAGACCGGCATGGCCGGTTTCAAGGCCGAATGTGGGCCGATCGCTGCTTCGGTTTCAACACTCAGGCGAGCCAATTCCCCACCAAATCGCGCCTGAGATGACAACAGTGCGCGCTGAGCGGACAGGGTGACGGCATGGGCGATCAGCACGCCGCCGGGC
>DRPD01000320.1 GCA_011374735.1 Thermopetrobacter sp. | reverse complement strand
CCCGCTTGATGGCCGCGTCGTCATCGGCCAGCCTCTTCACCAGCGCCCGCAGCGCCGCTTCGCCTCGCGGGTCGGCGCAGAGGCGGCCCTTCGTCATGCCGGTGATCAGCGAATCACCGATGGAGTTCAGCATCCGTTCGGGCAGCCTGTCGGCGATCATGCGGGCCGGGGAAACATCGGCGCGGCCGAGCAGCCAGACGGGCAGGGCGACGGCCACCGCCAGCACCGCGACGATGGCCAGCGCGATGGGCCAGCGGCGCGGCTTCAGGTGCGGCGCGCGGGCCAGCAGCAGGGAGACGAACCCGGCTTCGGACACGAACAGGCGGGCGGGGTCGCCTTCCTGCCTCAATGGCGCCTCATGACCCGGTTTCAGGCCGTCGGCGGCGCGCAGGCGGGCATAATGCCACGTCAGGGGCGGGCGGCCGTCGCGGAAATGAATGCGCAGGCCGTCGGCGGCCAGTTCCACGTCCACCGGCGCGGCGGCGGCGGATCGTCCATCGCTGAAAGAGCCTTCAAAACGCATCGATGTCGAAGCTTTCGGCCAGCCCTTCGCCGGTCTTCTCCAGACGGTCGGCGGGCGGGCGGATGGCGGCTGCGTCCAGTGTGCCGTTCACGCTCAGCCGGGTGACGAAATAGCGCATCAGCCGGGTTTGCACCAGCGGCGTCAGAATGGCGAAGGACAGCGCGTAGATCAGCCAGTTGCCCACATACAGGCCGATCAGGCCGCCGGTGCGGGCGCTGAGCGTGAAGCGCACGTCGCCGAAGGTGGTGTGAGCGGCGAGGTAGTTCATCTCGCGCACCTTGTAGCGCACGAACAGCGGGATGCTCAGCAGCCCGGCGATCAGCGCCGTGGCGGTGGCGGTGGCGGTCAGGGGGCCGTCGCCCAGGAAGAGGGAATAGATGGCGTAGCCGAAGCCGACCAGGGCGATGGCGACGCTCAACCAGAAGGGCAGGAACGGGCCATACAGCGGCCCGGCGGTGGCGGCGAGCGTGAAGCGCCGGGTGCCGAACCGGCTGGCGTTGGTCAGCCGCCGGGCCAGCTTGACGTTGCGCCAAGGGGTGGCCAGCCCCAGGCTCAGCAGCGCGATGACGGCGGTGATCAGCCATGTCCAGCCGAAACGCCACGGCGACCCCTCCATGGTGCCGCGGATGCCGCGCCATCGGGTGCGCCTGAGCCGGTAGCGGCGGGCCCGGAACACGGCGACGCCGAACAGATAGGCGCCGGCGACGTAAAGCGGCAGCATGAACAGGTCGAGCAGCGGGCTTTGGGGGCCGAACAGGATGACGCCCGCCACCACATACAACGTGGCCGGCAGCACCAGCAGCAGGAAGACGAGAAGAAACCCCAGCAGCAGCTCCTTGCCGGTGCCGGTGTATTCCAGCGGGTCGCCGTTGACGCGCACCGCGTTCCACAGGCGGCGGCGCACCTCCGTCTTGCCCCAGAAATAATAGATGCCGAAGGTGATGAGGCCGAGCAGGAAGTTGATCAGCGACAGGCCGATCATGCCCGGCGGCTCGCGCCAGCTCAGGGAGACGGGCGCCGGGCCGGGCCTGTCACGGGCGGGTGTCGAAACGGTGTCCACGTCGGGGCGTCCGGTGACGGCTCAGTTGTCGGCGCGCTTGCTGATGCCGGCCTGTTCGCAACTGGCGCGCTGCCTGGCGCATTGCGCTTCCGTCACGCCGTCTTCCAGTTCCGACAGCTCCAGGCAGCTGGCATAGGCCACCACGCAGCGGTTGCGGTTCATGCAGGCGTCATAGCGTTCGGTGCAGGCGGTGTCGAAAATACCCTTGGTGGTGGAGGCGGCGCGGCAGGCCCTGGCCTCGGCCTCGCATTCGGCCACCTTGCCTTGCGCGGCGGCGTGTTGCGCCATGGCGGCCAGCAGCATGGCGGCGGCGGCCGGGGCGAAGCGGTTGCGTATGGTCATGCGGAGTTCCCCTGGAAGCTGTGTCCGGCACAAGATGCAATCTTGGGTTTTATGCCGGAAGAAAGATGAACAACTGGTTGATTCAGGCCCTTTTCTGCCCATCCGGCGACAAGCGCACCAGGGCGGCGGGGCGCAGGGCCTCGCGCACGGTGCGCGCCATGCCCGCCGCGTCCAGCCCGGCCTCGGCGTATTGCTCGGCCATTGTGGCGGGATCAAGGAAACGGTCGGGCAGCGTCAATGTGCGCACCTTCAGGCCGCGCGCCAGGGCGTCGGTGGCGGCCAGATGCTCCAGCACCATGGCGCCGAAGCCGCCGCGGCCGCCTTCCTCGACGGTGACCAGCAGCTCATGGCGGGCCGCCAGATCGTCGATCATGGCGGTGTCCAGCGGCTTGGCGAAGCGCGCGTCGGCGATGGTGGCGTCGATGCCCCCGGCCTTCAGGATGTCGGCCGCCTTCATCACCTCGTGCAGGCGCGCGCCCAGCGACAGGAAGGCCACCCGCGCGCCGTCATGCAGCAGGCGTCCCTTGCCGAGCTTAAGCACCTCGCCGCGCCGCGGCAGCTCCACGCCGCGCGCGGGGCCGCGCGGATAGCGCACCGCGATGGGCCCGGCGTCGTAGGCGGCGGCGGTGGCCACCATGTGCATCAGTTCCGCCTCGTCGGCCGGGGCCATGACCACCATGTTGGGCAGGCAGGTGAGATAGGCGATGTCGAAGGCGCCGGCATGGGTGGCGCCGTCCTCGCCGACCAGCCCGGCCCTGTCCAGCATCAGCCTGACCGGCAGGTTCTGCACCGCCACGTCGTGCACCACCTGATCGTAGCCGCGCTGCAGGAAGGTGGAATAGATGGCGGCGAATGGTTTCTTGCGCGCGCTGGCCAGCCCGGCGGCGAAGGTCACGGCGTGCTGCTCGGCGATGCCGACGTCGAACATGCGCTCCGGGAAGCGTTCGGCGAAACGATCAAGCCCGGTGCCCGACGGCATGGCGGCGGTGATGGCCACGATGTCCTCGTCCGCTTCCGCCTCGGCGATCAGGGCGCGGGCGAACACCTCCGTCCAGGTGGGGGCGTTGGCGGCGCCGCCCTTCTGCTCGCCGGTGCCGGGGTCGAAGGGCGCCACGGCGTGGTATTTCTCCTTGTGGGGGCGGGCGAAGGGGTGGCCCTTGCCCTTTTCCGTCACCACGTGCACCAGGATCGGCCCCTGGCGGTCGGTGGCGTCGCGCACGTTCTCCAGGACCGGCACCAGGGTGTTCAGATCGTGGCCGTCGATGGGCCCGACGTAATAGAAGCCCAGCTCCTCGAACAGAGTGCCGCCCAGCATCATGCCGCGGGCGTATTCGTCGGCCCGGGCCGCCGCCTCCTTCAGCAGTTCCGGAAAGCGGTTGGCCACCTGCTTGGCCAGATCGCGCAAGGTGAGAAACGGCTTCGACGACACCAGCCACGACAGATAGTTGGTCAGCGCCCCGACGGCCGGGGCGATGGACATGCCGTTGTCGTTGAGGATGACGATCAGCCGCCTGTCGAGGCTGCCGGCGTGGTTCATGGCCTCATAGGCCAGCCCGGCGCTCATCGCGCCGTCGCCGATGACGGCCACCACGTGCTCGTCGCCGCCGTCCAGATCGCGCGCCGTGGCCATGCCCAGGGCGGCGGAGATGGAGGTGGAGGAATGCCCGGCCCCGAAGGCGTCATGCACGCTTTCATCGCGCCGCGCGAAGGGGTGCACGCCGCCTTTCTGGCGCAAGGTGCGCATGCGGTGGCGGCGGCCGGTGATGATCTTGTGCGGATAGGTCTGATGGGAGACATCCCAGACCAGCTTGTCGCGCGGCGTGTCGAACACGTAGTGCAGCGCCACGGTCAACTCCACCACGCCCAGGCCGGCGCCCAGATGGCCGCCGGTTTCGGCCACCACGCGGATGGTTTCGGCGCGCAGCTCGTCGGCCAGCCGGGCAAGCTTGCCGCGTGGCAGCCGGCGCAGGTCGTCGGGGGTGACGACGGTGTCCAGCAATGGGGTGGGGGTGGTGGTCATGATGCGTTTATCGGGCCGCCCTGCTATGGCAATTTCCTCATTATCTAACCGCCGGGCGGGATTTGTCATCAGAAAAATCGCCTCGGGGGCACGGCACGACATTGGGCGCAAGCCGGGATCTCGTTTCGCGGCCTCATGCGTTGGTGGCCTGAGACTCCGGCTTTCGCCGGAGTGACGAGAGGGGCCGGCGTGACGAGAGGGGCCGGCGTGACGAGAGGGGCCGGCGTGACGAGAAGGGACGGCGTGACGAGGGTGGGGTGGCTTCGGGCTTGCCAGTGGCGGCGGGATTTTCCATACCGGGGCCGACGGCAACGGCTATGGACTTGCGGCATGACCCGGCGGGCCTCCTACAGCGGACACGTCACCTTCATGCGACGCCCGGCGGCGACGGATTTCAGCGCCGCCGACGTGGTGGTGGCCGGCCTGCCGTTCGATGTCGCCACCACCAACGCGCCCGGCGCCCGCTTCGGCCCGCGGGCCATCCGCGCGCAGTCGCTGCAACTGGCCTGGGGGCCGATCTGGCCGTGGGGGTTCGATCCGTTTCAGCGGCTTACCGTGGTGGACGCCGGCGACATCGAGTGGGACTGGGGCCGGCCGCGGGGCATGGCCGCGGCGGCCACGGCGCACACCCGCGAGGTGCTCGCATCGGGGGCGCGGCCGCTGACCCTGGGCGGCGATCATTACGCCACGCTGCCGCTGTTGCGCGCCGTGGCGGAACGGCACGGGCCGGTGGCGCTCATTCATTTCGACGCCCACCGCGACACCGAGCCGGGGGGCGGCGAGGGGCGGCTCGATCACGGCATCGTCTTCGCCGAGGCGCTGCGCGAGAGGCTGATCGTGGAGGAGGCCAGCGTGCAGATCGGCATTCGCACCTGCTATGACGGCGAGGCGGGGGCGGGCATGACGGTCATCGACGCCGCCGCCGCGCACGCCATGACGCCGGAACGGGTGGCGGAGCGCATCCGCGCAGTGGTGGATGGGCGGCCCTGTTACCTCACGTTCGACATCGATTGTCTCGATCCGGCCTTCGCGCCGGGCACCGGCACGCCGGTGCCGGGCGGCTTGAGCAGCCATCAGGCGCGCGCCATCCTGTGGGGGCTGAAGGGCATGCCGATCGTCGGCGCCGACGTGATGGAGGTGTCGCCACCGCTCGATCCTTCCGGCATCACGGCACTGGCGGCGGCGATGCTGGCGGTGGACGTGTGCTGCCTGTGGGCGGCGGGGGCATGAGAAAACCCCCGCCACGGGGGCGGGGGTGCGGGGGCAGGGTCAGTCGAGGGAGGGGAGGGGATTACCAGACCCTGACGCGGTGGCAGTGGCGGCGGCCATACACCACCTTGCGGTGCCAGTGGCCATGCCCGGCGTGCCAGTAGCGGACCACCCGGCGGTGGCGGTGGCAGCGCCAGCGATAGCGCGGGCCGTGGTAGTAACCGCTGTAGTAGGGGCCGTAATACGGGCCGGGGATGCCGACGTAAAAGCCGAAAGACACATTGCCGGCTTGCGCTTTCTGGGTCTGGCCGGCGAGGCCGAACCCGGCGATGGCGGCGAGGGTGGCGGCGGTGAGCGCGAATTTGCGGAACATGGGTCTTCTCCTCTGTTGGTCTTCAGATGGTTGGTTGGCTTCGCTGTTCTGTGTTGTTGTTGCGTGCATCATGACAAAGTGGTCATGAACCAACCCTGAGCCGCCCATTCATTGGCCGTTCATGTTGCCGGGCACGTGAAAAAAGCCCCGCCGGAGCGGGGCTTTCAGCAAGGGTCAAGGAGGAGGGAGGGGGCTACTTGCGCACCTCTTCGGGCAGGAAGAACAGGTGATCGTTGTCCTTCGCGCCCACGTGGCAGTCGTGGCAGAACTTCACGCCGGCCGAATTGACGCCCCCGGTGACGCCATAGGTCTTGCCGCCGGGCAGGATCATGGCGTAGCGCCAGTCGTTGGTGGCCTGGTTCCAGCCTCTGGTCATCTTCTCCATGATGAACAGCGGGCCGGGCCGCGCCTTGCCGTCGGCGCCGACGACGAAGGAGGGCTTGGCGATGGTGCCGCCGGCCGGCATCTTCTTCAGCTTGTCATAGCGGCCATAGACCTTCGCGGCGATGGGATTGGCGAAGTTGACCACATAACGGTCGCCATGGGTGGAGGCTTGATAGGGCGCCTTGGAGAACAGCGTCCATTTGTTCCAGTTCTTGCCGGCCACCCAGTGCTTGCCGCCGCGATACTGCTTCGGCCAGGAGCCCAGGAGGGCGGCCTGGATCTTCTTCGCCTCCTCGGTGGACACCTTCTTCATCTTCTTCTTCGCGGCGCAGGGGTTGCACGGATTGCAGGGGTTCTTGGCCGCGCACGGGTTGCAGGGGTTCTTGGCCGCGCACGGGTTGCAAGGGTTCTTGGCCGCGCACGGGTTGCAGGGGTTCTTGGCCGCGCACGGGTTGCAGGGGTT
>DRPD01000319.1 GCA_011374735.1 Thermopetrobacter sp. | reverse complement strand
GCCAGCGATGACGGCGGCGGAGACGCCATAGCCCGTCTCCGCGTAGCCGCCGGCAAAGCCGTTGCTGGCGGCGAGGTATGTCAGCGATCGTGAAGCGGAGGCCGACGCACCCATCGACTGGCGCACCCCCTTCACCGCCAGCGCCGCCGCTTCGCAGGCCAGCGCCATGTCCTTCAGCCGCGCTTCATCCACCCGCGCCGCATCGGCCAGATCGAGATCGGGCCAGTCGCGGGCCAGTTGATCCGCCGCCGCCAGCCCCAGATACGGGTCTTCCGGCGCCGCCTGCGCCATGGCCACGGCGCGTCCGGCCGCCGCCATCAGATCGGCCCGGGCCGGATCGCCCACCGACACCAGCGCCTGGCGCCGGCCCATCAGCACGCGCAGGCCCAGCGACGCGCCGTCGGAACGCTCCAGATGCTCCAGATCGCCGCCGCGCACCGTCACCTCGACGCTCTCCCCGCCCGTGACCACCACGTCGGCGGCCTCCGCCCCGGCCTTGCGCGCCGCGTCCAGCGCCGCCTCGGCCATGCGTTGCAACTCCGTCAGTTCGTCCGCCACGTTCTTGTTCTCCCTGCTTCAGAAAACCGCATCCAGCAGCGCGCCGGCGAACACCAGCAGGCCGAAATCCCGATTGGCGCGAAACAGTTTCAGGCAGCGCGCCGCGTCATCGATATCCAGCGTGGCGATCTGCCACGCCGCATGCCCCGCCGCCAGCCCCAGCCCGGCGGCATACCACCATCCGGCCCCGGCCAGCCAGCCCGCCGCCGCCAGCAGCAGCAGGGAAAGCGCGAAGAATGCCGTGAGCCAGCGTCCCGTCGCCGCGCCCAGCCGCAGGGCCGTCGATTTCACCCCGGCGATCAGGTCGTCGTCGCGATCCTGATGGGCGTAGATGGTGTCATAGGCCAGTGTCCAGAAGATGCCGCCCGCATACAGCAGCACGGCCGGCCATTCCAGCGTGCCGCGCACCGCCGCCCAGCCCACCAGCGCCGGCCAGTTGAAGGCCAGCCCCAGGAACACCTGCGGCCAGTAGGTGAAGCGCTTCATGAACGGATAGATCGCCACCAGTCCCAGCGACGCCACCCCCAGCGCGATGGCCGCGGCGTTGAATTGCAACAGCCCGAGCAGCCCGACCAGCAGCAGGGCGATCAGGAACGCCACCGCCTGTTTCAGCGTCACCTGCCCCGACGGCAGCGGACGGTTCTTCGTGCGCGCCACCTGTGCGTCGATGTCGCGATCCACGATGTCGTTGTAGACGCAGCCCGCGCCGCGCATCACCACCGCGCCAATGAGCATCAAGGCCATCAGCTTCACATCCGGCCAGCCGCCGCCCGCCGCCGCCTGGGCCAGCGCGAGGCCCCACAGCCCCGGCAGCAGCAGCAACTGCCAGCCCACCGGCCGCTCCAGCCGCATCAGCCGCGCGAACGGCCGCGCCGCCGCCGGCAGCAGCCGCTCCGCCCAGTGATCGGGCACCGCGTCGGGCACCGGCGCGTGTGGAGTGTGCGGGTTCATGCCGCCTGTGCTTACTCCCTGCGTCACGGCGGCGCAACATGCCGTGAGAATGGTTGCAACGCGCCGCCCTCCGGGGCACCATGACCCCATGTTCGCCCGTATTGACAAGACCCGCATGGTGACCCCGGACGCAGCCCTGCCGGGCCGCCCCGAGCCGATCCCCACGGCGGACAGACATTTCGTCTCCGGCCGCCCGCTCAAAGGGCCGTATCCCGAGGACGCCGAGACGGTCTATTTCGGCATGGGCTGCTATTGGGGCGCGGAGCGCCGCTTCTGGCAGCTGCCCGGCGTGTGGGTGACGGCGGTGGGCAACATCGGCGGCTTCACCCCCAATCCCACCTATGAGGAGGTGTGCTCCGGCAAGACCGGCCACGCGGAGGCGGTGATGGTGGTTTACCGGCCCGATGACATTCCCTTCACCGAGCTGCTGAAAGCCTTCTGGGAAGGCCACGACCCGACCCAGGGCATGCGCCAGGGCAACGACATCGGCACCCAATACCGCTCCGGCATCTGGTGCGCCACGGAGGAGCAACTGCGCCAGGCGGAGGAAAGCCGCGCCGCCTATCAGCGGGCGCTGCGCGCCGCCGGGATGGGCGACATCACCACCGCAATC
>DRPD01000318.1 GCA_011374735.1 Thermopetrobacter sp. | reverse complement strand
CGCGCCCGACGTAGCCGAGCCAGGTGTTGGCGACAGCGCCGGGCGCCATGAACAGATAGCTGGCAATCACGTAGTGCAACAACGGGATGCGGGTCAGTCCCAGCGCGTAGTTGAGCAGATTGAAGGGAAACAGCGGGACGAGCCGGACAAAGGCGACGAAACGCCACCCTTCCCGTTCCACGCCGGTCATCAGGCGTTGCGCGCGTCCGCCGAGTTTCCTATGCGCCCAGCCGGAGGCGAGATATCGGGAGACGGCAAAGGCCAGCGTCGCGCCGAGGGTGGCGCCGGTGAGGTTGTAGACCGTCCCGAGCACCGGGCCGAACAGCGCGCCGCCGGTGACGGTCAGGGCCGCTCCGGGAAGAAACAGCACGGTGGCGAGCGCGTAGACGGCGATGAACAGCAGCGGCGCCGCCGGCCCGGCCTGATGGGTCCATTCGACCACCGCCGCGACATCCAGGCGGTCGCGATAGTAGACGGTCAGCCCGATGCCCAGCGCGAGCAGCGCCGCCACGGTCAGGCGCGCCGCCCCGGGCCTAGTCATCGTCTCTCCACTGCCGGCGATTGAGGGTGTAGCCGCTGATCTTGCCGGCGAAGGGCAAGGCGAGCATGCCGGGCAGCTGGTTCACCTTTCGCGGATCGCGGTAGCGGTGGATGCCGATGGTCATGCCTCGATGACCGGCGCGCGGCTGGTCGCGGTAGGTGCCAAAGAGACGATCCCACCAGCTCAGATTGAAACCGAAATTGCTGTTGGCCTCGTCATCTTCCACGGAATGATGAATCCGGTGCATGTCGGGCGTGACCAATAAGACGCGCAGGAACCGGTCGAGCGAGGCGGGCAATCGAACGTTGCCGTGGTTGAACATGGCGGCGGCGTTGAGCACCACTTCGAAGATCACCACCGCGACCACCGGCGCGCCCAGCAACACGATGGCGGCGAACTTGATCAACATCGACAAGATGATCTCCAGGGGGTGAAAGCGGGCGCCGGTGGTCACGTCATAGTCGAGGTCCGCGTGATGAACCTGGTGAAGCCGCCACAACAGCGGGACGGCGTGAACCATGACATGCTGGAGGTAGATGATGAGATCCATCGCCACCACGGCGACGACGACCGCAAGCCCGAACGGAACCCCCCAGTAGCGCAGCGCGCCCCAGCCCTGTTGTTCGGCCAGCGCCGCCACGCCGACCGCCGCGGCGGGAAACAACAGCCGCAGCACGAGGCTGTTGAGCGCCACCAGCCCCAGGTTGTTCAGCCAGCGTTTCGCCTTGGGGACGCTCAGCGACCGGGCCGGCGCCGCCGCCTCCCACAACGCCATCACCGCGAAAACGCCGAAGAAGAAACCAAGACGTATCATCAACTCATGGCCTTGTATCCAGTCATTCCAGGTCATCGGCGAGCGGCCTCCAAAACTTGCTACAATGAGTCAACAAACCACCGGCTACAAGCCGGTGGCATGAAATTACGCACTGTAAGTGCGGTTCCGGCTAAAGCCGGCTTCAAGCCGCCGGCCCAAGCCGGGTCAAGACGACTCGAAGTCGCCCGGATCAACTACCTTAAATTGCTCTTCGGTCTCTCCGTGGTGCTCGATATAAGCCGCTATCATCTCATCCGTGACATTCCCCGTGCTACACGCGAAATAACCTCGCGCCCACATCCTTTGTCCCCAGTACGCTTTCTGGAGGGAACGATACTCCCGTTGTAGCTTG
>DRPD01000317.1 GCA_011374735.1 Thermopetrobacter sp. | reverse complement strand
GTGATCAAGGCCGAACAGGCGGGACTTGAGGTGACGGGATCGGTGGTCGCCTCCGACGCCTTCTTCCCGTTCGCCGACGGCCTGCTGCAGGCCGCTGAAGCGGGCGCCACGGCGGTCATCCAGCCTGGCGGCTCGATCCGCGACGAGGAGGTGATCGCGGCGGCCGACGAGAAGGGCCTGGCCATGGTGTTCACCGGCATGCGCCACTTCCGCCATTGATGCATCCAACGCCCCTTAACAGGAAACCCCGGAGCGGGATGCTCCGGGGTTCTTCATTGGCGTGATCTGAAGTGGGGCGATCAGAAGCCCATGTCGCCCATGCCGCCGGCGGCCGGCGCGGCGGGAGCGGCGGTTTCCTTCTTCGGCGCATCGGCCACCATCGCCTCGGTGGTGATCATCAGGCCGGAGACGGAAGAGGCGTCCTCCAGCGCGGTGCGCACCACCTTGGCCGGGTCGATGATGCCCATCTTGATCATGTCGCCGAACTCGCCGGTCTGGGCGTTGTAGCCGAAGGTGTCCGCCTTGGCTTCCAGCACCTTGCCGACGATGACGGCGCCCTCCACCCCGGCGTTGGCCGAGATCTGGCGGATCGGCGCCTCGACGGCGCGGGCGATGATGTCGATGCCCGCCTGCACGTCCTCGTTGTCGCCCTTGAGCTTCTCCAGCACCTTCCTGGAGCGCAGCAGGGCGATGCCGCCGCCGGGCACGATGCCCTCCTCGACCGCGGCGCGGGTGGCGTTGAGCGCGTCATCGACGCGGTCCTTGCGCTCCTTCACCTCCACCTCGGTGGCGCCGCCGACCTTGATGACGGCCACGCCGCCGGCCAGCTTGGCGAGGCGCTCCTGCAGCTTCTCGCGATCGTAGTCCGACGTGGTGGTCTCGATCTGCTGCTTGATCTGGGTGATGCGCGCCTCGATGTCCTCCTTCTTGCCGGCGCCGTCGATGATGGTGGTGTTCTCCTTGTCGACGATCACCCGCTTGGCGGTGCCCAGCATGTCCAGCGTCACGTTCTCCAGCTTGATGCCGAGATCCTCCGACACCACCTGGCCGCCGGTGAGGATGGCGATGTCCTCCAGCATCGCCTTGCGGCGATCGCCGAAGCCCGGGGCCTTCACGGCCACCACCTTCAGGCCGCCGCGCAGACGGTTGACCACCAGCGTGGCCAGGGCCTCGCCCTCCACGTCCTCCGCGACGATCAACAGCGGCCGGTTGGACTGCACCACCTGCTCCAGCAGCGGCAGGATGGCCTGCAGGCCGGACAACTTCTTGTCATGCACCAGGATGAAGGCGTCCTCCAGCTCGGCCACCATCTTGTCGGGGTTGGTGACGAAATAGGGCGACAGGTAGCCGCGGTCGAACTGCATGCCCTCGACCACCTCCAGTTCGGTCTCCAGGCCCTTGTTCTCCTCCACGGTGATGACGCCCTCGTTGCCCACCTTCTCCATGGCGGTGGCGATCAGCTCGCCGATCTCCTTCTCGCCATTGGCCGAGATGGTGCCCACCTGGGCGATCTCGTCATAGCTCTTGCAGGTCTTGGCGCGCTTCTTCAGATCGGCCACGACGGCCTCCACCGCCTGGCTGATGCCGCGGCGCAGATCCATCGGGTTCATGCCGGCGGCGACCAGCTTCATGCCCTCGTGGGCGATGGCCTGGGCCAGCACGGTGGCGGTGGTGGTGCCGTCGCCGGCCACGTCGTTGGTGCGGCTGGCCACCTCGCGCACCAGCTGCGCGCCCATGTTCTCGAACTTGTCCTCCAGCTCGATCTCCTTGGCCACGGTGACGCCGTCCTTGGTGGTGCGCGGCGCGCCGAACGCCTTGTCCAGCACCACGTTGCGGCCCTTCGGGCCCAGCGTCACCTTCACCGCGTTGGCCAGCACATCGACGCCCTTCAGCATCGCGTCGCGGGCGTCGAAACCGAATGTCACTTCCTTCGCAGACATGATCTTTCCTCTTTCAGCGTCTCTTTCGTGTGCAGTGGTTGCGGATATTCAAAAAGGCGATGGCCGCCCCTCAGTCGAGAATGCCGAGGATGTCGGATTCCTTCATGATCAGCAGCTCCTCGCCGTCGATGGTCACTTCGGAGCCGGACCATTTGCCGAACAGCACCTTGTCCCCCTTCTTCACGTCGAGGGGCACCAGCTTGCCGTTCTCGTCGCGCGCTCCGGGGCCGACGGCCAGCACCTCGCCCTGCTGCGGCTTCTCCTTGGCGGTGTCCGGAATGATGATGCCGCCGGCCGTCTTGTTGTCCTCCTCGATGCGGCGGACGACGACACGATCATGCAAAGGACGGAAACCCATGTCTGTCACTCCCTTCAGGTCACTGTCGAAATGGTCGATCTGGCAATTGACGATTGACACGCGCCCCGCCGGGGCGGGGACGCGACAAGCGGCCTGTCAGCACTCTCTTAAGAGGAGTGCCAGCGGCCGTCCGCGATGGGAGATAGGAGCCGCGCCGCGCCGCGTCAAGTCCCCCGGGCGGCAAAATCGGCCGTGGGTTAACGGCGTGGCGGCACCTGGCGCCGACGGGCGCGGCGCGCATTTACGCCTTTTAAGCTATCTGCGCTATAATGCCGGCCATCGCGCCGCCGGTCATCATGCCGGCGCGGCGCGGCGGTTTGCCCGTTGGCGGGAGATTGCTCATCATGGCGTTGCGCCAGAAACTGGAAATGCGGCAGGGCCAGAGCCTTGTCATGACGCCGCAATTGCAGCAGGCGATCCGCCTGTTGCAGATGTCGAACATCGAGTTGCAGGCGTTCGTGGAGGCGGAGCTGGAGCGCAACCCGCTGCTGGAGCGCACCGATCTGGACGAACCGGAAAACCGCCGCCGCGAGCCGGACACGGCACCGCCCGGCGAGGAGACGCCGCGGGCCGTGGACACGCCCGACCTGGACACTGCCCTGGGTGACGGTGGCGGGGCTTCTCAGATGGAGGCGCTCGACGCCGACGCCGACGTGCTCTATGACGACACGCCCGCCGACCTGCCGCAGCCGGAAACGCCGGCCGCGCCGAGGCCCGACATGGCCTGGCAAGGGGGCGGCGCCGGGCGCGGGCCGGCCGGGCCGGCCGACGGCGAGGGGCGCACGCTGGAGGAAACCGTGGGCCGCGTCGCCACGCTGGCGGAGCATCTGCAGGAGCAGCTGCCGCTGGTGCTGAGCGACCCCCCTGAGCGGCTGATCGGCCATTATCTGATCGGCATGCTGGACGAGGCCGGCTACCTGCGCGAGCCACTGACGGAGATCGCCGCGCGGCTGGGCACGTCCGTGGATCAGGTGGAGCGGGTGCTGGAGAAGATGCAGGGCCTGGATCCGCCCGGCGTGTTCGCCCGCGATCTGGGCGAATGCCTGAAGCTGCAATTGCGCGAGCAGGGGCTGCTCGACGCGCCCATGGAGCGCCTGATCGACCATCTGGAACTGCTGGCGAAGCGCGATTTCGCGAAGCTGGCGCGGCGGTGCGGAATCGACCGCGAAGAACTGCCGCAGAAGCTGGCGCTGATCCAGCGCCTCAATCCGCGCCCCGGCGGCGTGATCGGGCCGCTGACGGTGCAGCCGGTGGTGCCGGACGTGTTCGTGCGGGCCACCGCGGAGGGCGGCTGGGCGGTGGAACTGAACGGCGAGACGCTGCCGAAGGTGCTGGTCAACAACCAGTATTACGCCACCGTCGCCGCCTCGGCGCGGCGCGAGGAGGACAGGGAATACATCTCCGACTGCCTGGCCTCGGCCAACTGGCTGGTCAAGAGCCTCGATCAGCGGGCCCGCACCATCCTCGTGGTGTCGCGCGAGATCGTGCGCCGTCAGGACGCCTTCCTGCGCCAAGGCGTCGATGCGCTGCGGCCGCTGACGCTGAAGGACGTGTCGGAGGCCGTCAACATGCATGAATCGACCATCTCGCGGGTCACCTCCAACAAGTATATGGCGACGCCGCGCGGGTTGTTCGAGATGAAATATTTCTTCACCACCGCCATCGCCACCAGTGACGGTGACAGCGTTTCCGCGGAGGCGGTGCGCCACAAGATCCGCCGCTTGATCGACGCCGAAACGCCCGAATCGGTGCTGTCCGACGATCGCATCGTCGACATCTTGCGCGAACAGGGGGTGGAGATCGCCCGCCGCACGGTGGCCAAATATCGCGAGGCGATGGGCATTCCCTCCTCGGTGCAGCGCCGCAGGGAGAAAAAACTGCTCAACTCCTGAACCACTTATGCGGAAAATACCGTAGAGCGGCCGGGGCGGGCTGGAAAAACCGCGCCCGATTGCCCATAATCAACTGGCGCGATCCGCCCGCGCCGCCGGCTTCAGGCCCGGCGCGCGCCCAAGAAAGACGGCGGGGACGCCTTTCGGGTTGAACGATCAGAGTTCCCATGACCACACACACCATGCAGATCAGGATCAGCGGCAAGAATTTCGATATCGGCGCCGCGTTGCGCGGGCATGTGGAAAAACGGCTGCCGGAGGTCATCGGCAAGTATTTCGACCATGCGTTGACCGCCCAGGTGGTGATGGAAAAGCAGCGCCAGACCTTTCACGTGGAATGCGTGGTGCATCTGCCCACCGGGCTGGTGTTGCAGACCAACGGCAGCGGCACCGACGCCTACGCGGCGCTGGACGAGGCGCTGGAGCATCTGGAAAAGCGGCTCAGGCGTTACAAGAAGCGGCTGATCAGCCACACCCGCCAGCGCCGCAAGAAACCGATGCCGGCGATGGAGGCGGCGAGCTTCGTGCTGGCGCCGGCGCCGGAAGAGCCGGCGGCTGGCGCATCGGCTGAAATGGTGACGGACGACGCGCCGGCCATCGTCGCGGAGGGTACCGAGCGGATCAGCGAAATGAGCGTCGATGAAGCGGTGATGCAGCTGGAGCTGAGCAACCGCAGCTTCGTGCTGTTCCGCAACGCCCGCCACGGCGGGGTGAACGTGGTCTATTGGCGCGGGGACGGCAACATCGGCTGGGTCGATCCGGGCCCCTGCGCGCCAGCAGACTGAGGCCTCCGGGGCACAATTTCCATGATACGCGGTCTCCAATGGCCGCGATCCCAAGGGGACAGGCATGCGAATCGAGGATATTCTCAACGTGCGGGGCGTGTTCCCCGCCCTGCAGGCGGCCGGCAAGAAAAAGCTGCTGCAACAGCTGGCCGGCCACGCGGCGCAGCTGACCGGCCTCGATGAACGGCTGATCTTCGACACCCTGACCCGCCGCGAGCGCTTCGGTTCCACGGGGCTGGGCATGGGGGTGGCCATTCCCCATGGCCGGTTCGCGGGGCTGGACAAGGTGACCGGCCTGTTCGCGCGGCTGAGCAAGCCGGTGGACTACGAAGCGCCGGATCACCAGCCGGTGGACATCGTGTTCCTGCTGCTGGTGCCGGAAGGGGCGGGGGCCGATCACCTGAAGGCGCTGGCCCGCGTCTCGCGCCTGTTGCGCGACAAGGAACTGGTGAAGAAGCTGCGCGCCACGCGCGAGCGCGACGCGCTGTATTCGCTGTTGATCGCGGCGCCGGCCTCGTCGCGCGCGGCGTGAGTCACGGGCGGGCCAGCCGGGCCTTCTTGATGACCTTCTTCAGGTAGCGTTCGCGCTTCAGGCGGCCCAGATAATCGACGAACAGGATGCCCCGGGTGTGGTCGATCTCGTGCTGGACGATGGTCGCTTCCATGCCGCGGAACAGTTCTTCTCTTTCCTCGCCCTGCTCGTCCAGATAGCGCACCCGCACTTCGGCCGGGCGCACCACCTTGTCATAGACCTCCGGCACCGACAGGCAGCCTTCCTCGTATTCGCGCAATTCGTCCGCCTTCCAGACGATTTGCGGGTTGATGAGCGCCTTGGGGCGCGGCTCTTCGTTCTCGCCGGCCGGATCCATGACGATAATGGCCAGCGGCTCGCCCACCTGCACGGCGGCCAGGCCGATGCCCGGCGCCGCATACATGGTGTCGAACATGTCGCGGATCAGGGCGCGGACATCGTCGTCCACCTGCGTCACCCGCAGCGATTTTTCGCGCAGCAGCGGGTCGGGGGGCGTGATGATCTTGCGAATGGCCATGGCCCACAGATAGGCAGGCGCACGTATCCGGTCAATGTCAAAAAACGGCCCGCGAAAGGAGCCTTTCGCGGGCCGGGACGTCCGGAAAATCCGGCGTTTGGCTCACTTGTTCTTCAGCAGGTCGCGGATTTCCTCCAACAGCACTTCCTGCTTCGGCGGCGCGGCCGGCTTTTCTTCCTCTTTCTTCTGGAAGCGGTTGACGGCCTTGACCATCAGGAAGATGGCGAAGGCGATGATCAGGAAGTTGACCACGTGGGTGAGAAACTTGCCCCAGGCCAGCACCGCGCCCTGTTTGCGCGCCTCATCCAGCGCCGAGGCGGTGACGCCGTCGGACAGCGGCGTGAACAGGTTGGAAAAGTCCACCTTGCCGAAGATGGCGCCGATGCTCGGCATGATGATGTCGGCCACCAGCGAGTTGACGATGACGCCGAAGGCGGCGCCGATGACCACGGCCACGGCCAGGTCGACGACATTGCCGCGCATCACGAATTTCTTGAATTCCTCAAGCATTTCCCCCTCCAGGTAGGTTGTTGAGCCCATGAATGAACGCATGTTCCACCAGAACTTCACATACTTGGGAGGCGACTCTATACGCCGGTTCAACCAGCAGGCAAGAAAAAACGAAAGCCGGGCCAATGGAAATTGGCGTGCGAGTGGAAAAAGGCGGCCGTTACCCATGCCCCACGGAGCAACAGCTCACGACAATTGAGGTCAATGAAGGCCGGGAGAGGGCGACCGTTGCCTCCTCCTCAAGGTTCACCCGTTTGCGGAAGTCGGCGCCGCGACCGCGGCTGGCGGAGAGGGAGGGATTCGAACCCTCGAGACGGTTACCCGCCTACACGCGTTCCAGGCGTGCGCCTTCGACCACTCGGCCACCTCTCCTAAAACTCTTCGCTTTCGAACGGTCGAAGACAAGCGCACGCCTCTTCAATAACCGGTGCGCCTTCGACCACTCGGCCACCTCTCCTAAAACTCTTCGCTTTCGAACGGTCGAAGACCAGCGCACGCCTCTTCAATAACCGGTGCGCCTTCGACCACTCAGGCCCCGTGTGCCGGTGCACGAACGGGATGCGTCAGGCAACGCCAGATGTCAAGAGGAACGGAAACCCGAAATCTCAACCCTGAGACGGAACATCACAAGACCGCCCTGACCGCCCCTGACCGCCCCAACCGCACCCACCAGCCGGCTGCCGCCCTCCGGCGCCCAATACTTATAAGAAGAGTCCTTATCTTATAAGAAAAGGACTCTTCTTATAAATGTCGATGGTGCAGGATCGCCAAAGCCTTCCGTTGCGTGGGGGGGCGGGCATCGGGGGGCGTGGGGGGCCGTTGGGGGCCGTGGGGGGCCGTTGGGGGCCGTGGGGAACGTTTCAGTGCCTGCCGGTAACACGCAAGGCCCCGGTGAGGCTGAACCGCAGCATGTCACAGCCGGGCGCGAGCAGATGGCGTCCGATCCGGCCCCGTCCGGCCGGGAGCCCGCCTGTGCCCGCACGGCGCGCCCGCCGGCCTTCCGCATGACCCGCCCCCTCACAACACGTCCAGCAGATGAGCGATGAGCGGCTCGTCGGCCGGCGGCATGGGATAGTGACGCAGGCGTTGCTTGCGCACCCAGGCCAGCTCCTGGCCTTCCAATGGGCGCACCCGGCCTTGCCACTTGCGGCAGATGTAAAGAGGCATCAGCAGGTGGAAATCATCATAGGCGTGGCTGGCGAAGGTCAGGGGGGCCAGGCAGGCGGGATCGACGCCGATGCCCAGCTCCTCGGCCAGTTCGCGCACCATGGCCCGTTCCGGCGTTTCGCCGTCCCTGAGCTTGCCGCCGGGAAACTCCCACAGGCCGGCCATCGGCTTGCCTTCGGGGCGGCGGGCCAGCAGCACGCGGCCGTCGGCATCCACCAGCGCGCAGGCGACGACGATCAGCAATGGACGGGTGGCGCTCATGGGCCCGCATCAGTGTGGCACCATCCCCCGCCTGTCAAGGCCGGCGGCCCATGAAAAAGCCGCCGGCGGGGGGCGCCGCCGGCGGCC
>DRPD01000316.1 GCA_011374735.1 Thermopetrobacter sp. | reverse complement strand
GAACTGGGCCTGCCCGATGCGCCGGCGGACAGGCAGCGGCTGGCCCGCGCGCTTGAAGTGTGGCTGGCCAGCGGCCGCCCGATCGCCGCCTTTCATGGCGATCAGCTCCCGCCGCTGCCCGATGAGGCGCGGGTGGCGCGGGTGTTCATCGCGCCGCAGCGGGAGCGTTTGCGCACCGTCATCGCGCGGCGTTTTCACGAGATGCTGGAACGGGGCGCGGTGGAGGAGGTGAAGCGCCTGCTTGAACGCCGTCTCGATCCCGACCTGCCGGCCATGAAGGCCCACGGGGTGCGCAACATCGCCGCGTTCTTGCGTGGCGAGATCACGCTGGAACGGGCGGCGGCGGAGGCCATCACCGAAACCCGCCAGTATGCGAAGCGGCAGATGACCTGGGCGCGCAAGCACATGGCCCATTGGGCATGGGCGCCCGACGGTGCATCCGCGACGCGCCGCGCCCTTGACCTGCTGGACGGTGATGGGTAAAGGTGGCGCACGATGACGTTGCTGGTAGTAGAAGACGCGCGCACGGCGGCCGGGGCCTGAGGCTTCGGCGACCCCTTTTCCGTGCGCGTGAGCAAGGGCCCTTTCCGGGGCCTTTTTTGTTGCCAGTGGTTCATCGGGCGGTTACTGAATTCAACGGCGAGATCGAGACGGAACGACATCATGGCCAGAAAGACGGGGACGGGACAGGGAAAGCCGGCCGGCCCGCCGATGATGACCGGCGGCGAGATCGTGATCCGGGCGCTGCTCGATCAGGGCGTGAAAGAGATCTTCGGCTATCCCGGCGGCGCGGTGCTGCCGATCTATGACGAGCTGTTCCAGCAGGACGAGTTGCAACACATCCTGGTGCGCCACGAACAGGGCGCGGTGCACGCCGCGGAGGGCTTCGCCCGCTCCTCCGGCCGGGTGGGGGTGGCGCTGGTCACCTCCGGCCCCGGCGCCACCAACACCATCACCGGGCTGACCGACGCGCTGATGGACTCCATCCCCGTCGTCGTCATCACCGGCCAGGTGCCCACCACCCTGATCGGCTCCGACGCCTTTCAGGAGGCCGACGTGGTGGGCATCACCCGCTCGTGCACCAAGCACAACTATCTGGTGAAGGACGTCAACGATCTGGCCCGCACCATCCACGAGGCGTTCTACGTGGCCACCGCCGGCCGCCCCGGCCCGGTGGTCATCGACATCCCCAAGGACGTGCAGTTCGCCACCGGGCCCTACGTGCCGCCCGATCACGTGACGCATCGCACCTACAAGCCGCAGGTGCAGGGCGATCCGGCGGCCATCGAACGCGCCGTGCGGATGATGGCCGAGGCGGAGCGGCCGATCTTCTACACCGGCGGCGGCGTCATCAATTCCGGCCCGCGCGCCGTCGCCGCGTTGCGCGAGCTGGCCGCCATGACCGGCTTTCCCGTCACCTCCACGCTGATGGGGCTGGGCGGTTTTCCGGCCTCCTCCGATCAGTGGCTGGGCATGCTGGGCATGCACGGCACCTACGAGGCCAATCTGGCCATGCACGATTGCGATCTGATGATCGCCGTCGGGGCGCGCTTCGATGACCGCATCACCGGGCGGCTGGACGCCTTCTCGCCCGGCTCGAAGAAAATCCACATCGACATCGATCCGTCGTCCATCAACAAGAACGTGCGCGTCGATGTGCCCATCCTCGGCGATTGCGGGCTGGTGCTGGAGGACATGGCGGCGGCGTGGAAGAAGAAGAAACTGAAGGCCAATGAACCGGCGCTGGCGCGCTGGTGGGAGCAGATCGGCGTGTGGCGGGCCCGCGACTGCCTGAAATACCGCCCCAATGATCAGGCCATCATGCCGCAATACGCCATCGAGCGGCTGTATGCGCTGACGAAGGGCAGGGATACCTACATCACCACCGATGTGGGCCAGCATCAGATGTGGGCGGCGCAGTTCTACCGCTTCGAGGAGCCGAACCGGCTGATGACCTCCGGCGGGCTGGGCACCATGGGCTATGGCCTGCCGGCCGCGCTGGGGGTGCAG
>DRPD01000315.1 GCA_011374735.1 Thermopetrobacter sp. | reverse complement strand
GAATCGGACATGATGCGTCATACATTGTCCAAAAAACGCCGGATTGGCCACCCACAAGATGGCGGGTGAGCGATGGTGATGGGCAAGCGGCGAACAAGCTCAAGGGGGCGATATGATGGATCGGCGGCGATACGTCATGGCGACGTTCGAAGATGAAAAGCGCCAATCATCCGGCGGCGTCACCCGGCGCGGTGTTCTGACTTCCCTGGGCGCCGTGCTGCTGAGCGGTTGCGCCGGCGGCATGGACGGGCTGCTGCCCGATTTCGGCAATGCGCCGGCGGCGAAGCCGGCCAAGCCCGTGGTGCCCGACACCGCCGGCGGCACCCGCGTCGCCCTGCTGCTGCCGCTCGGCGCCGGCGGCGCGGTCGGGCGCATCGCGCGCAGCATGAAGCAGGCGGCGCAACTGGCCATGATCGACGCCGGCAATCCCGGCCTGACGCTGGTGGTGAAGGACACCAAGGGCAGCGCCGCCGGCGCCGCCATCGCCGCCAAGGCGGCGCTCGGCGAAGGCGCGCGGCTGATCCTCGGCCCGCTGCTGGCGGCCGAAGTGCAGGCCGTCGCGGCGGCCCGGCCCGCCTCGCTTCCGGTCATCGCCTTTTCCTCGCAGTCGGCGGTGGCCGGCAACGGCGTCTATCTGATGAGCTTTCTGCCCGAAGAGGAGGTGGCCAACGTCATCCGTCACGCGGCGGCGCGAGGCAAGCGCCGCATCGCCGCCATGCTGCCGCAGTCGGCCTATGGGCGGATCGTCGGCCGCGCCTTGAAGAGCGCCGCGGCGCGCCATGGCGCCAGCATCGTCCGCGAAGACTATTTCGTGGCCACGCCCACCGGCATCACCAGCGTCGCGGGCCGCGTCGCGCCGCAGCTTGGGGGGCGGGCCGACGCCCTGTTCCTGCCCGCCGCGCCGGGACTGGTGAAGGCCGCCGCGGCGCCGCTTAAGGCCGGCGGGTTCGATCCGGCCCGCATTCAGCTGCTGGGCACCGGTTTGTGGGACGGCCGCGCCATCCGCACCGTGGGGCTGGCCCATGGCGGCTGGTATGCCGGGGTGGAGCCGCGGCTGGTGGACTATTTCGCCGCGCACTTCGCGCGCACCTATGGCAAGCGCCCGCCGCGCATCGCCTCGCTGGCCTATGACGCCACCTCGCTGGCCATCGCCGCCGGGCGGGCCGGGTTTTCCACCAGCGCCATCGCCAGCCCCAAGGGCTATCAGGGCATGAACGGCCTGTTCCGGCTGAAGCCCAACGGCCTGATCGAACGCGGGCTGGCCATCCTCAGCGTCGGTGCGGCCGGGCCGCAGGTGGTGGCGCCGCCGCCGCAGAAGTTCTCTTCCTGAGTCGCGTCCGGCGCATCGCGCGCCGATTGCCGGCGGTTGCCCCGTCGCATGCTGATGGGCATTATGAAGATTCAGGGCCGATTCGCCGCTGCGTGGCGTTCGGACCCGGCCGGCGGCGTTCTCGCATCTTTATTCAGGTCAGTATCGTCTGGCGCGTATTCCGGCCGTTTTCGGCTGCACCGGGCGGCGGCAGGCCGCATTCGAGGTCTGGCAATGGGGCGGATTTCAGGGGTGAAGGGAGCGATACGGATACTCATCGGTGGTGGTGTTCTGTCCGCCGTGGCCGGGCCGCCGGCGCAAGCCGCCGATGCCGGCTGGTCGGTCACCGCCGCGCCGCTCGCCCTGTCGCTGGCCGCCGTCGCGCTCGCCGCGGGGGGCATCGCGCTGGCCCGACTGCGCGCCGCCTTGCGGCGCAGCCGGCGGCGGGCGCGCGAGCTCCAGCGGCAGATCGACGAGATGGAGACGGTGCTGGCTTCCGAACCCAACGCGCTGTTGATCTGGGACGATCGCGGCGAGGCGCCGGCGCGCTCCTTCATGCGCCTGCACGTCATCTCCGGGGTGCCGCGCGACGCGGAGAAACTGGCCGACTTCGCCGGCTGGCTGGAAGAGGAGGCGGCGGCGCGTCTGAACCGGGCGCTGCGCGCCTTGAAGCGCGAGGGCCGCGCCTTCAACATCTCGGTGAAGACCCGGGCCGGCGAATTGCTTGAGGCCGACGGGCGCACCGCCGGCTATTCCATTTCGCTGCGCTTCCGGCCGGTGTTCGGCGAACGCCGCGACGCTTTCGAGGCGATCGAGGCCAGCCGTCATCTGACCGGACAGATCGAGCGCCTGTCGGGATTGCTGGATTCGGCCCCGCTGCCGGTGTGGCTGCATGACGCCGACGGTGAGCTGCTATGGGCCAACGAGGCGTGGCTGAAGGCGGTAGACGAGCCGGACTTCAACGTCGCCGTGGCGCGCGGCCTCTCGCTGGTGCGGCCGGATGCGGCGCGTGATGTGCAAGCAGGCGAGGACGGCGCCAGGCGCTATCGCGCCGACACCATCGTCGGCGAGGAAAAGCGCGTCTACGAGATCATCGAAGTGCGGCGCGACATCGGCACCGTGTGCTGGGCGCTGGACGCGACGCGCGAGGAAACGCTGCGGCGCGATCTGGACACCTATATCGCCGCCAACCGCCGCACCCTGGACAAGCTCGACCAGGCGATCGCCATCTTCGGCCCCGATCAACGGCTGATCTTCCACAACGCGGCCTATGCGAAGCTGTGGGATCTCGACCCCGCCTGGCTGGCCGGTCAACCGCTGGACAGCGAAATTCTCAGCCACCTGCATGAGGAAGGGCGCCTTGATATTCAGGGCGAATTTCGCAAGTGGCGCGATGCGCGCATGGCCATCTACAGCACCGGCAAGGGCGATGAGGATCACTGGCACATGGCCGGCGGGCGCACCTTGTGGGTGGTGGCCGAGCCGTATGCCGACGGCGGCGTCATCTACATCTTCACCGACATCACCGAACGCTTGCGGCTGGAGGCGCGCTACCGCACCTTGATGGACGTGCAGCGCGAGACGCTGGACAACCTGCATGAAGGCATCGCCCTGTTCGGCACCGACGGACGGCTGAAGCTCTACAATCCCTCCTACGCGGCGTTCTTCGGTTTCGACGACGGTTTCCTGCGCCGCGAACCGCACATCGACGATATCATCGGACGCTGCCGCCAACTGGTGGCGGAGGACGGTTGGTGGGACGATATCAAATACGCCGTCACCGGCATGCATGAGGCCCGCCACACCCTGAGCGATCAGACCGCCTTCACCGACGGGCGCACCTTCAAGCATGCCGCCGTCACCCTGCCGGACGGCAACACGTTGCTCACCTGGTATGACATGACTTCGGTCATCGAAGCGGAGCGCAATCTGCGCGAGAAGCACGCGGCGCTGATGGAGGCGGATCGCATGAAGGCCGATTTCCTCGCCTCCATTTCCTACGAGCTGCGCACCCCGCTGACCTCCATCATGGGGTTCACCGAACTGCTGGAAAGCGACCGGGCCAACCCGCCGAACGACGCCCAGCGCGAGAAGCTGAAGCTGATCCGCGCCGCTTCCGACGAACTGTCGGAAACCATCGACACCATCCTGTTGCTCAACAGCATCGACGCCGGCCAGCTGGAGCCCGATATCGAGCCATTCGATCTGACCGACCTGCTGAAGGAGGTGGGCGACGCCATGCGCGCCCAAGCCCGCCGGCGCGGCGTCGCCATCGAGGTGGACGCGCCTGACGGCCTGCACGTCGCCGCCGACGCCACGCTGCTGACCCACGCCCTGCGCCATGTGCTGAACAATGCCATCGGCTATTCCGGCGAAGGCACCACGGTGCGCATCGGCGCGCGGCTCGACGGCCAGGCCATCGAAATCCGCATCAGCGACGAGGGGCCGGGCATCGATGCGGCGTTCATCGACAGCGCCTTCGAACGCTTCACCACCTTAAGCGGCGCCAATCGCGGGCGCGGCAGCACCGGCCTCGGCCTGCCGCTGGTGAAGGAGCTGGTGGAAATGCACGACGGCTCGGTGCGCCTGGAATCGCAACTGGGTCACGGCACCACCGTCATCTGCCGCCTGCCGGCCGCCACCCACCGGCGCAAGACGTCCTGAACCCATGGCCGCCTCCACCTCGCCTTGCCACCATGATCTGACGATCGCCCTGCCCGATGAAGCGGCGACGCGGGCGCTGGGCGCCGAACTGGCGCTGTTCGTCGGCCCCGGTGACCGGCTGCTGCTGCGCGGCGATCTGGGCAGCGGCAAGAGCACCCTGGCGCGTGCCCTGATCCACGCCCTGGCCCCCGATCTGGGGCCGTTCGAGGTGCCAAGCCCCACCTTCACGCTGGTGCAGACCTACGAGTTCACCCGCATCCCCGCCGTGCATGTGGATCTCTACCGCATCGGAGATCCGGTGGAGGTGGACGAACTGGGCCTCGACGAGCTGGCCGAAGGCGCCGTGATGCTCATCGAATGGCCTGACCGCCTGCCCGGTGTGGCCGCCGACCGGCTGGATATTCATCTCAAGGTGGAAGGAGCGGGCCGCGTGGCGGTCTTGCGCGGTCTTGGCGGGTGGACGGCGCGTCTGGCCCGCTTCGCCGCCGCCCGTGATTTCATCAGCGGCTGGTGCCCCGCCGGCGCTTGCCGCCGCTTCATGCAGGGCGACGCCTCCAGCCGCCGCTATGAGCGCGTCGCCTGCCCCGGCAAGCCGCCCGCCATCCTGATGGACATGCCGGCCAGATCCGGCGGCCGGCCGGTGCGTGGTGGCCGCGGTTACGATGAACTGGCCCATCTGGCCCGTGACGCCGGCGCCGTTTACGCCATCGCCACGGTGTTGCGCGAGCGGGGATATTCGGCGCCCGACATCCACGCCCACGACCTGCCGCGCGGCCTGATGCTGCTGGAGGATCTGGGCGCGGCGGTGTTCGGCGATCTCTATCGGCAAGGCGAGATGCGAAAGCCGCTGGCGGCGGCCACCGACCTGCTGGCCGACATGGCCACGCGGGGCTGGCCGCGCGCCGTGGCGCTGCCCGGCGGCGGCGTGCATGAACCGGCCGATTACGACGACGACGCCTTCCTGATCGAGGCCGAACTGCTGCTGGACTGGTATTGGCCCCACCTGAGCGACACCCGGCCGGATGATACGGCGCGCACCGCCTTCACCGCATCGTGGCGCGCGCTGCTGCCACGGGCCCGCGTCGGCCAGCCGGTGTGGGTGCTGCGCGATTATCATTCGCCCAACCTGATCTGGCTGGCGGAGCGCGACGGGCTGAAGCGGGTGGGGCTGATCGACACGCAGGACGCGGTGCTGGGCCCGGCGGCCTATGATCTGGCGTCGCTGTTGCAGGATGCGCGCTTCACCATTCCGGCGGCGTTGGAGGAGGAGATGCTGGCCCGCTATCTCACATCACGTCGCGCCGCCGATGCCGACTTTGACGACAATGCCTTTCGCGCCGCCTACGCCATCATGGCCGCGCAGCGCGCCAGCAAGGTGCTGGGCATCTTCGCCCGGCTGGCCATGCGCGATCGCAAGCCGGCCTATCTTGCCCACATCCCCCGGGTGCGCCACTATCTGCGCCGCACCCTGAAGCACCCGGCGCTGGCGCCGCTGGCGGCATGGTTCACGCGGCATTTCCCGCACGGGCTGAAGGAGGAGTGAATGCAAGGCGCCGTCACCCAGGCCATGATCTTCGCCGCCGGCCTTGGCCAGCGCATGCGGCCGTTGACGGAGCACACCCCGAAACCGCTCATCGAGGTGGCCGGGCGGCCGATCATCGATCACGCGCTTCAGCGGCTGCGGGCCCAGGGCGTCAGGCGCGTCGTCGTCAACATGCACTGGCTGGGCGAGCAGATCGCGCGCTGGGCGGCCCGCCAGCCAGCGCCGCCGGAAATCATCGTTTCCGATGAACGCGAGCGGCTGCTGGACACCGGCGGCGGGCTGAAGAAGGCGCTGGCCCATTTCGCGCCCGCGCCGCTGTTCGCCGTCAATGGCGACAGCATCTGGCTGGACGGCCCCACGCCGGCCCTGGCCGGCCTGCAAAGCGCGTGGGACGAGGCGCGCATGGACATCCTGCTGCTCACCGTCGATCCGGCGCGCGCCGTCGGCCACGGCGGCGGCGTCGATTTCACGCGCGAAGCGGACGGCCGCCTGCGCCGCGCCGAAGCCGGCGGGGCGGGCGAAATCTTCACCGGCGTCTATCTGCTCCATCCGCGCCTCTTCGCCGCGGCGCCCGACGGGCCGTTTTCCATGAACCGGCTGTTCGACCGTGCCATGACGGCCGGCCGCCTGTTCGGCCTGCCCCACGACGGCCGGTGGCTGCACGTGGGCACGCCGCAAGCCATTCCGGAGGCGGAACGGATCATGCGTCAACACGACAAGGAGGCGCATCCGCCAGCCGATGCCAGCTGAAGGACAACACCGTCGCCCGCGGGTCTATACCATCGATCCCGACGTGCCGTTCCTGCCCGCATTGGCGCGGGCCATTCTGGACGGCCACCTGCCGCAGCCAGGCGGCCGCAGGCCCGACCCGAGGGAGATCGCCGGTTGGCATATCTTCCTGCCCAGCCGCCGCGCCGCCCGGGCGCTGGCCGCCGCCGTGCTGGAGCAGAGCGGACAGGCGAGCGGCGTGCTGCCGCGCATCCGGCCGCTGGGCGACGTGGATGAGGACGAGCTGGCCTTCGCCAGCGCCGCCGGCGACCCGTCGCACGACCTGCCGCCGCCCATCGCGCCGCTGGCCCGGCGTTTTCTGCTGGCCGGGCTGATCGCCGATTGGGCGAAGGACAACGATCAATGGCCGCTGGCCGACATTATCCGCCATACCCCCGGCGAGGCCATCCGGCTGGCCGCCTCATTGGGGCGGCTCATCGATCTGTGCGAGAACGCCCGGCTGCCGCTGGACGCGCTGTCGAAGGTGCATGAACTGGCGGCGGATCGTCCCGAACATCGCCTCGCCACGCTGGAGCTGCTGGCGTTCATGGCCGCTGAATATCCCGGGCTGCTGGAGAGGATGGGGCGCATGGGCGCCGCGGCGCGGCGCGGCGAGTTGCTGCGCGCCGTCGCCCGCACGCTGCGGGAGAACCCGCCCGCCGAACCGGTGATCGCCGCCGGCTCCACCGGCAGCATCGCCGCCACCGCCGAATTGCTGGGAATGATCGCACGGCTTGGCAACGGCTGCGTCATCCTGCCGGGGCTGGCGCGGGCCATGGGCAAGGCCGATTGGGAGGCGCTGGAGGAAAGCCACCCGCAATACGGCATGAAGCAATTGCTGGAGCACATGGGGGTGCATCGCAGGGAGGTGGCGGAGCTGCCCGGCAGCGACCATTTCCGCCGCCGCCCCCATCGCGTGCGGTTGTTGCGCGAGGCCATGCGGCCGGCGGAAACCACCGAGCACTGGCGCGACAGCGCCATTCGCGGTGCCGAAGCCCTGCGCGACGGGGCCGAAGGCTTGTGGCTCATCGAGGCGCCGAGCCGCCATCTGGAGGCCCGGGCCATCGCCCTGCTGATGCGCGAGGTGCTGGAGAAACCGCAACAGACCTGCACCCTGATCACCCCGGATCGCGACCTGGCCCGGGCGGTGCGCGACGAGCTGGCGCGCTGGGACATCGCCATCGACGACAGTGCCGGCGAACCGCTGGCCGACACCACGCCGGGCATCTTCCTGAAGCTGCTGGGCCAGGCCGCCAGGCATGACGGCGCGCCGCCGCAACTGGCGGCGCTGCTGGCCCACCCGCTGGCCCGTTTCGGCATGGCCCGGGCCGACGTCGCGACGGCGGCGCGGCTGCTGGAGGTGGCGGTGTTGCGCCCCGTGGTCAACTGGCCGGGCATCGCCGAACTGCCCCAACTGGTGCGCCAGCGCCGCGCGGAAGTCCGGCGCAACCGCCATGAGCACCGCGCCGCGAAGGCCATCGACGATGGGCAGTGGCGGCTCATCGAACGATTGGCGGAATGCATCGCCGCCGCCTTGACGGACATGAGCGATCTGTTCCGGCGCACCACGCCGATCGACTTCGAGCGGCTGCTGCGGGCCCATCTGCAGACCGCCGAGGCCATCGCCACCGATGAAGACGGCACGCCATTGCTGTGGCGCGGCGAGGCCGGCGCGGGGCTGGCCGCCGCGGCCCACGACATTCTCGCCCACGCCGCCGGCGCGCCGGCCGTCAGCCCGGCTTCCTACATCGCCTTCTTCTTCCCCGAGCTGGCGGCCCGCCCGGTGCGCCCTCGGGCGCCGGCCGCCGGGCGGCTGGCCATCCACGGCCTGCTGGAAGCGCGGCTGATGCATGCCGACCGGGTCATTCTGGGCGGTCTGAACGAAGGCGTGTGGCCGCCGGTGGCCGACAATGACCCGTGGCTCAACAGGCCGGACAAGGCCCATCTCGGCCTGCCCCCGCCGGAACGCTTCATTGGCCTGGCGGCTCATGACTTCGCCCAGGCCGCGGCGGGCCGTGAGGTGTGGATGACCTGCGCCGCCCGCATCGACCAGCAACCGGCGGAAAAATCACGCTGGCTGTTGCGATTGGAGGCCCTGCTGCGCGCCGCCGGGGCGGCGGATGCCCTGCGGCCGGTTCCCCCTCACGACCCCTTGAACTGGGCCGAGGCGCTGGACGAACCCGCCGCCCCACCGCGCCCCACCGCTCCGCCGGCCCCGGCGCCGCCGGCCGACATGCGCCCCGCGCACATCTCCGCCAGCCGGGTGGGCACGCTGCGCAACGACCCTTACGGCTATTACGCGCGCCACGTCCTGCGGCTGGAAAAGCTGCCGGAACTGCCCTGCCGCCTCACGCCGCTGGTGCTGGGCACGGCCATGCACGCCGGCATCGAGGCGTTTTTGCGCGATCATCCACGCACGCTGCCCGATGAGGCCGAGACCCGGCTGCGCGAACATCTGGAGGCGGCGCTGGCCGAACGCGTCGCCGAGCCGGCCCCCCGGCGCTTCTTCGCGGCCCGCTTTCAGCGGCTGGCGCAATGGCTGATCGCCCGCGAGCGACAATGGCGCGACGGCGTTGAGCGAATCCTGGCCGAGACGAAGGGCGAGATGACCTTCGCCGCCGGCGCGCGTGACTGCACGTTGTCGGCCATCGCCGATCGGATCGACCTGCTGAACGACGGTCAGGCGCGTCTGATGGATTTCAAGACCGGCAATCCCCCGGCCCGCGACCCGACGGCGCAAGGCTACGATCCGCAACTCGATCTGGAGGCGGCGATCCTGATCCATGGCGGCTTCGCCGACGCGGGCCGGCGCGCCGTGGCGGAGATGATGTATGTGAAGATCACCGGCGGCACGCCACCCGGCGAGATCCAGCCGTTGAATACCGCGAAGACATCGCCCCCGCCCGCGCGGCGGGCCGCGGCGGCGCTGGACGGCCTGGCGCGTTTGCTGGGCGCTTATCTCGATCCCGGCCAGCCCTTCTGGCCGGTGTTGCGCGGCGGCCATGACGACTACGGCCATCTGGCCCGGCGCGCCGAATGGCAGCATGTGCAACCGGAGCAGGACGAGACGCCATGAGCCGCGACACGCCGCCCGCCGCGCCGGAGCAGAAGGCCCAGCGGCAGCAGAACCGGGCCGCCGATCCGGCCGCCTCGGCCTGGGTCAGCGCCCATGCCGGCTCCGGCAAGACCCACCTGCTGGCCAACCGGGTCATCCGCCTGCTGCTGACCGGCACCGATCCGGCCCGCATCCTGTGCCTGACCTACACCCGCGCCGCGGCGGCGGAGATGAAGGCGCGCATCTTCGATCGGCTGGCCTCGTGGATCGACAAGGGCGATGACGAACTGATCACCGACATTCACGAAACCCTCGGCGTCAGGCTGAAGCGTGACGAACTGGTGCTGGCGCGCCGCCTGTTCGCCCGCACCCTGGAGACGCCGGGCGGGCTGAAGGTGCAGACCATCCACGCCTTCTGCGAGCGGCTGTTGCAGGCCTTTCCGGTGGAGGCCGGGGTGCCACCGGGCTTCGAGGTGCTGGACGAAGCCGCCGCCGCCGAGCTGCTGGCGGCGGCCCGGGCCGGGGTGCTGGCCGCCAATGACCGGCGATTGGCGGCGGCCATCGGCGAGATCGCGGCGCATCGCGGCGAGCGTGATTTCGACGACCTGTTGCACAAGCTGCTGGCCCAGGCCCACCTGCTGCGCCCGCTGCTGCATGAAGACCGGCGCCGCGTCGCGCAGGCGAAGCAGGAATTGCATGACCGTCAGCGCGCCCTGCTGGCCGCCGGCACGGAGGACGCCGCCGCCATCATCGAACATTGGCATGCCGGGCTGCCACGCGACACTTTGCAAGAAGCCACCGCGTTTCTGGCGCGGAAAACGACGGACACGGACAAGGGGCAAGCCGCCACGTTGGCCGCACTGCTGGCCGCCGAAACCCCGGATCAGGCCTTTGCGCTGGCCAAGCGGGCCTTTCTGACCGCAAAAGAGCAAGCGAAGGCCGACCGCTCCGTGCTGACCCCGAACGCCGCAAAAGAGCGCCCCGATGTGGCCGCCGCGCTTTTCGCCTTGCGTGACGCCACCCACGCCGCCTTGCAGCGCCAGCGCGCCGCGCGGTTGCGCGATCTCAACGCGGCGCTGATCGATGTCGGCGTGGCGGTGCTCGAACGCTACGAACGCGCCAAGGCGGCCAGCGGCCATTACGATTACGACGATCTGATCGCCCGCACGCTGGCGTTGCTGGAAGTGGAGGACAATCCCGTCGCGCCATGGGTGCTCTACCGGTTGGACGGCGGCATCGATCATCTGCTGATCGACGAGGCACAGGACACCTCGCCGCGCCAATGGGAGATCATCCGCCGGCTGACGGAGGAATTCACGGCCGGCGCCGGGGCGCGCCCGGAGGTGGAGCGCACGGTGTTCGCGGTGGGCGACTTCAAGCAGTCGATCTATTCCTTTCAGGGCGCCGCGCCGGCGGAATTCGCCCGCATGCAGGCGTATTTCGAGCAGCGGGTCACGGCCGCCGAACAGGAATTCCGCGCCGTGCCGCTGGACGTGTCGTTCCGCACCGCGCCGCAGGTGCTCACCATCATCGACCGGGTCTTGACGCAGGACGACATGACGCTGGGGATCGATGGGAGAATCCCCCCTCATGTGGCCGCGCGGCGCGCGGCGCGCGGCAGCGTCGAGCTGTGGCCGCCGGAAAAGGCGCTGGCCGGCGGCGAGGCGCTCGACAAGTGGGCCGCGCCGGGCTCCTTGGAAGAGGCGTATCATCCGCGTCTGCGTCTCGCCGCACGCCTCGCCGCGACCATCCGCCGCTGGCTGGATGCGGGAGAGCCCATCACCGTCAAGGATGGCCACGGGGAACGAACCCGGGCCATCGAACCGGGCGACATCCTCATTCTGGTGCGCACCCGCACCACGCTGATGGACGCCATCATTTCGGCCCTGAAACAACGGGATATTCCGGTGGCCGGCGCCGACCGGCTGAAGGTGGGCGAGCATATCGCGGTGCGCGATCTGATCTCCCTGGGCCGCTTCCTGCTCAACACCGAAGACGACCTGGCCCTGGCCTGTGTGCTGAAAAGCCCGCTGCTGCGGCGCGACGATGGGGCGTGGTTCGATGACGACGACCTGATCCGCCTGCGCGCCACGCGGGGCGGGCGGCGCGCCGCCTTGTGGGCGCAACTGCGCCACCACCCGCCGGCGCGGCGGGCCGTCGCCACCTTGGAACGCTGGCGGGACGAAGCGCTCGCCCTGCCGCCGGCGGCATTCTTCACGCGCCTGCTGGGGCGCGACGGCATGCGCCGCGCCTTCATCGGCCGGCTGGGGCGTGAGGCGAAAGAACCGCTGGAGGCCTTTCTCGATCTGGCCCGGCGCCACGAACGCGATGGCGATGCGGCGCTGCTGAGCTTTCTGGAAGGGCTGGAAGCCTCCGGCACGGAGCTGAAACGGGACATGGAGGCGCCGCGCGGCGAAGTGCGGGTGATGACCGTGCATGGCGCCAAGGGGCTGGAGGCGCCGGTGGTGTTCCTGGCCGATACCACCAGCAGGCCGGACAAACGCCATCTCGAATTTCATGTCCATGGCGATGGCCGTGACGCCGGCGTGCCGTTGTGGCTGCCTTCCGGCTTGCGCCATGAACAGGGCGACGATCTGATCGCGCGGGCGCTGGCCGAACAGATGCGCGAATACAATCGTCAACTCTATGTGGCGATGACGCGGGCCCGCGACCGACTGATCGTCTGCGGCGCGCTGGACAAGCGACGGGAAGAGGCCCCGAACGGCAGCTGGTATGCGCGCTTCGCCCGCCAGCTGGCCCATGACGAGCTGAATACGGGAGACATCTGGCGCTACCCGCCGACAGCCGATTCGGCCACCGCCGCGCACGGCGCGCAAGCGGCCGCACCGTCATCTCTGCCCCGCTGGGCGGGCCGACGGCCAGCCCACCCGGATACGGCGCGCGACTGGGCGGCGCCGTCCCGGCTGGGCCGCGGGATGCCGATGCCGGCCGTGCTCTCGCCATTGGCCGGGGGCGGCGCCGATCCATTCCGGCGCGGCGATCTGATCCACCGCCTGCTGCAGTTCCTGCCCGACCTGCCGGCGGCGGCGCGCCAGCGCAAGGCCATCGATTGGCTGACGCGCTTTCACGCCATGCCGTCCGATGAAGCAAAAGCCCTGTGGGAAGAAGTCCACGGGGTGATGAACCATCCCGACTTCGCGCCGCTGTTCGGGCCGGGCAGCCGGGCCGAGGTCTCGATCGCGGCGCGCATCATCGATGCCACGGGGCGCGAACGGCTGATCTCCGGGCAGATCGACCGGCTGGTGGTGCTCGAAGAGGCCCGGCAGGTGCTGATCGTCGATTACAAGAGCAACCGCCCGCCGCCGGCCGACATCGCCGGGGTGGCGGAGGAATACATCGCACAGCTGGCCGCCTACGCCGCCGCGGCGCAACCCCTGTGGCCGGGGCATGCCATCCGCGGCGCGCTGTTGTGGACGGCATTGCCGCGGCTCATGGAACTGCCTGAAGAACTGTTGCGCCGGTTCCGCCCGGCCACAACTCGCATCGTGGAAGAATGACGGGCGTGGCCGCTGCGCCCAGCCCGGTTTTTTCGCTGGCGTT
>DRPD01000314.1 GCA_011374735.1 Thermopetrobacter sp. | reverse complement strand
GCCATCGCGGACATGGAGGGGCGGGCATGAGCGCCAAGAGCTGGCCGGGGAATTTCTTCGAGGACTTTCGCGTCGGGCAGGTGATCCGCCACGGTGCGCCGCGCACCATCACCAACGGCGAGCGGGCGCTCTACATGGCGCTGTATGGCCCGCGCTTCGCGGTGCAGTCGTCGGACGCCTTCGCGCGGGCCATCGGCTACCGCGAAAGCCCGATCGACGATCTGCTGGTGTTCCACATGGTGCTGGGCAAGTCGGTGCCGGACATCTCGTTCAACGCGGTGGCCAATCTGGGCTATGCGGAAGGGCGCTTCCTGAAGCCCGTCCATGCCGGGGCGACGATCCGGGCGGAAAGCGAGATCATCGGCCTGAAGCAGGTCTCAAGGGGCGACGCCGGGATCGTCTGGCTGCGCACCACCGGTTATGACGAACACGGCGATCCGGTGCTGTCCTACGCGCGCTGGGTGATGGTGAAGAAGCGCGATCGGAACGCGCCGGCGCCTGAGACGGTGATCCCGGAGCTGGCGGAAGCGGTGGCGCCGGAAGACCTCGGCGCGGCGCTGCCCGAAACGCTCGATCTGTCGCGTTGGGACGACGGGCTGGCCGGCAGCCGCCACCGGTTCGGCGATTACGAGATCGGCGAGCGCATCGATCACGTGGACGGCGCGACGGTGGAGGAAGCGGAGCACATGATGGCCACCCGCCTGTGGCAGAACACGGCGCGGCTGCATTTCGACGCAGTGCTGCAACAGACAAGCCGCTTCAAGCGGCGGCTGATCTATGGCGGGCACGTGATCTCGCTGGCCCGCGCGATGTCGTTCAACGGGCTGGCCGGGGCGTTTCACGTCACGGCGATCAACGGCGGGGCCCACGCCGGGCCGCTGTTCGCCGGCGATACGGTCTACGCGTGGTCGGAGATCGTGGACAAGGCCGACGTGCCGGGCCGGGCCGGCGCCGGGGCGTTGCGCATCGTCACCTGGGCGGTGAAGAACCGGCCGGCGGCGGACTTTCCGGGGCGGCGGGACGACGGCGCTTATGACGATGACGTGCTGTTGCGGTTCGACTACTGGGCGGTGATGCCCAAATAGCCGTTCGGCATGACGTTTTGGCAAGGCGATTTGGCAAACCGGCCGGCGGTCCCTATGTTATGATACGCGCGGCGTTTAGGATAAGCGCGCCTTCAGCTTGCCGCATTGCCGGTGATGATGGCAGGTAGTCCGCCAACCGCCAGTCCGGCCACTTGAGGACGAACCAGAGGATCGCTCGTGAACAATTTCCGCAATTTCGCCGTTTGGGCGGTGATCGCCGTCCTGCTGTTCCTGCTGTTCAACCTGTTCCAGAATCCGGGCAGCCACCGGCCGGCCACGGAGGTGAGCTATTCGCGCTTCCTGGAGCGGGTGGAGCGCGGAGAGATCAAGTCCGTCATCATCCGTGACAACCAGATCACCGGCCAGACGAAGGACGGGCGGCCGTTCATCACCCACGCGCCGGCCAACGATCCGGACATCATCAAGACGCTGCGCGCCAAGAAGGTGGAGATCCGCGTCAAGCCGCGCGAGGAGCCGGGGCTGCTGCCGTCGTTGCTGCTCAGCTGGTTCCCGATCCTGCTGATGATCGGCGTGTGGCTGTTCTTCATGCGCCAGATGCAGTCCAATTCCGGCAAGGCGATGGGCTTCGGCAAGTCCAAGGCGCGGCTGCTCACCGAACGCCACGGCAAGGTGACGTTCGATGACGTGGCGGGCGTGGACGAGGCCAAGGAGGAATTGCAGGAGGTGGTGGAGTTCCTCAAGGATCCGCAGAAGTTCCAGCGCCTGGGCGGCAAGATCCCCAAAGGCGCGCTGCTGGTCGGCCCGCCGGGCACCGGCAAGACGCTGCTGGCCAGGGCCGTGGCGGGCGAGGCCGGGGTGCCGTTCTTCACCATCTCCGGTTCCGACTTCGTGGAGATGTTCGTCGGCGTCGGCGCGTCCCGCGTGCGCGACATGTTCGAGCAGGCGAAGAAGAACGCGCCGTGCATCATCTTCATCGACGAGATCGACGCCGTGGGCCGCCATCGCGGCGCGGGGCTGGGCGGCGGCAACGACGAGCGCGAGCAGACGCTCAACCAGCTGCTTGTGGAGATGGACGGCTTC
>DRPD01000313.1 GCA_011374735.1 Thermopetrobacter sp. | reverse complement strand
GCCCTGGAAGTTGCCGGCGTTGGCGCCGCTGGAGTCGTCGTCATCCAGATCCAGCCCCGGCGCATCGTTCACCGCCACCACTTCCAGCGTCGAATGCACGACATTGGACACCGCGCCGCTGTCATCCGTCACCTGGAAGCTGAACACCCTGGGCGTGGTGTCCGGGTCGTTCAGATTGGCGCTGCTGGGCAGCAGGGCCAGCGATTGCAGCAGCGCGTTCCACTCCGTCAGGGGAGCTCCACCCGGCGCGCTGAAGGTCAGGGTCATCTGCCCGTCCGCGGCCAGGGTCTGGCCCGGCACCACCATGGCCGAAATGCCGCTGCCCGCCGGAATGGAATATTGCACCATGTCGCCGGCCTTGCCGTTGGTCAGCACCACTTCCAGCGTCCGCACGTTGTCCTGGGCGTCGGAAATCAGCCCGTCGGAATCGACGATGGCGATGGCCGGGTTGTCCTCGGTATAGGTGGTGAGGAAATCGTCCGCGTTGGTCGCCCCGGAGGAGTTGTCGGCGTCCGCCGTGATGACGGGCGGCGTGTTGGTTTCGCGATAGGCCACCTCGGAGGTATCGCCGCTCTGGTTGGCCAGCGCGCTGGACGGGTCGTTCACGTCGCCGTCCGGGTCGGTGTAGGAAGCGTTGACCGCATCGTCGATGCCGTCGTTGTCGGCGTCCTGACCGGCCAGCGTCAGGCCGGATTCCACCGCGTCCGCCACGCCGTCGCCGTCGGCGTCCGTGTCGCGATAGTCCGCCGTGCCATCGCCATCGGTATCCACCGGCACATAAAGGCCGTCGTCATTCACCCCCCGGTTGCTGGCGTTGCTGACATGGGTGGACGATGTGTAGCCCGCCGTCGGCCGCGCCTCCACCGCGTCGGGAATGCCGTCGTTGTCCGAATCCAGATCGACCGGATCGCGCAGCCCGTCGCCGTCGCTGTCCACCGGCGTGACCCCGCCATTGGCCGCGATCGGCACCCCATTGGCGTCCACCGCGCCATCGACGACGCCGTCGCCGTCGGTGTCGACGGATGCCGCCAGGCCGCCCTCGATCAGATCGGAAATGCCGTCATTGTCCGAATCGAGATCGAGCCGGTCGGGCACCCCGTCGCCATCGGTGTCGCCGGCTCCCTCGTCGCCGTCGGGAACGCCGTCGTTGTCGTCGTCGAGATCGACGTCGTCGGTGATGCCGTCCAGATCGCTGTCGTTGCGCACATGGATGGTGCTGACCGCCACGTTGCTGTTGGTCGTCACGGCGTCACTGGTCACGAACACCTCGATGAAACGGTCACCGTCGGCCACCACGGAATTGCTGTTGGAGAAGGTGACGGCGTTCAGCGCCGTCTGATAATCGGCCACGCTGGCCGTGCCGGTCAGGGTGAGGGTGATCTCGCCGGCCACCGAGGTGTCCACGTTGGCCGTGATGCCGGCCGGCAGCGCCCCCACCGTCAGCTGATCGCCGGCCGCGGCGTTGGTCAGCCGCACCGTGGCGCCGGACAGATCGGCGCCCAGCGCGGCATTCTGCACGATCGCCGTGTCGATATCGGCGATCGGCGCCGGCGTGGCGCTCTGCACGATGTAGGTGTCTTCATAGGCCGTGCCGGCGGCGCTGCTGTCATCACCGTCCAGGTCGAGGCTCAACAGCTCCGTCGTCGCCGGGTTGACGAACACCATGTCGCCGTCGCCGTCATGCGTGAAGCGGGCCTGATAGCCCGCCTGATTCAGATGCATCTGGTAGGTGATTTCCCACGACGCCACTTGGCTCCAGGAGAAGGAGACGGCGGCGCTCGGCTCGTCGTTCTGGTTCTGGGTGCCGCTCGCCTTTATCTGTCCACTTTGCACCACGATATTCAGATTGGTCGGCGTTTCCGTGGCATAGCTTTGCAGGCCGTCGAGTGACGGCGCCACCGTCTCGCGGGTGTAGGGATTGCCGCCGATGCCGTCGATATCGCGCACCGTGAAGGTCGGCGAGCCAAAGGCCTGAACGGTCTGGTTGGTGCCGCTTTGGAAAATCTCCCAGCGCACGGTGGCCACGCCCTGCCCCACCAGTTGAAAGAAGGGATCGTCTCCCTGCGTGCCGAAGAATGGTGCTCCGGCACCGCTTTGATCGGTGAAGGAAATGATCGTCGCCTTCAGGTCGATGGACTGACCGTTCAGCGTGCCGGCATTGAGCCACACGGCGGTGGCCCCCACACCGCTGCCGGTGACGACGGGATTGCCGGACACGGAGATGTTCAACGCCGCCAGCGTCTGATCCAGCCCCTCCAGCGCCAGCACCTCCGCCTCGATGGCGCCGCTGGCCACCTCCAGCTCCCAGTCGCCGCCCAGCCGGGCGTCGCCGGTGGCGTCGTCGGAGGCCGCGATATCGGCCCCGGTGGCCGCCGCCAGCGCCGCCACCGCGGCCCGGCCACGCGCCCCGGCGGCGAAATCGCAGCCATAGACGAGAATGTCGCCGTTCTCCGACAGGGCGGCGCGGATGACCGCCATCTCGTCGGCGTGGCGCCCGGCGATGGACGCCGCCGTCAGCTTGGCGCTGCCCAGGTCGAGGGTGCCGGAGCGGCCATGGGAGAAGATGTGGATGGCGTCGATGCCGCCGCGCCCCCGCAAGGCCGCGGCGATCTGCCCGACGCCATCCGAGCCGGCGTCAAGGACGATCACTTCCACATCGCCCCCCAGTGCTGAAACCAGCTCATCGGCATGTTCGATGCGCGAATCGATGAAGACGATCTCGCGAAGTTCGCGTCCATCCTCCGCCGCCAGCGCCTGCAACAGGGCCGGCCCGTCATCCGCCCCGCGGTCCGGCGTGTCATGCGGCTCGCCGGTGGCGTCGAGCGTCTCATGGGCCGCTTCCAGCCCGGTCGCCACCGCCGCGCCGTCGAACAGGATGCGCGGCTCCAGCGCCAGCGCGTCGCTCAACAACCCCCTGCCCGGCGGCCGGGTCGCCGCCGATATGCTCTTGACGCCGTTGTCCGTGGTGTTCGCCGCGTTGCCCGAATGACACTTTTTACGTGCTGGCATCCCCCAACCCCTCTTGAAAATTGTGTTCGATACACAAAAATATGGGCGTCCGCCGATCTCCCCGTCACCACAAAACGCCCGGTTGTCCTGCCGAATCAGATACCACTTTAAATAGCAATTGTTAAGCGTTTCTTACCCTGCCGTGCAGCCCGCGCGCGCCGCGCAACAGCCGGGAATCCCGCGCCATCATCCCCGCATCCGGTATCGCCCGCCGCCTGCCGACGCAGGGTGGGAATTGGCGATAATGACAAACAAGAGAAAATTAACCCCCGCAAATTAACTTTACGGCAGGTTGGGGGCGCTAAGCGGGGCCATGGGGGGTCGCATGAACGACGAGACACGGCATCCAAAAAAGGCGCGCCCGCGGCCCGCCGCCCCTTCCGGCGGGCCGCGCGCCGACCGCCTGGAGTGGTTCACCCGTAACGGCCACGACATCGACCATTGGCATGGCGAACCGTTGCTGCTTGGCGGCCCGCGGGCGCGAGAGGACGCCACCATCGACGATATCCTCGCCGCCTTCGCGCCCGGCCAGCGCGGCCGCGTGAAAAAAAGCATCGCCGCCTGCCTGCGCGACGGCACGCCGGGCGACGTCGATCTGACCATCGCCACCGGCCCGCTGGAGGGCGCCCCGATGCGCTTTTCGGTCTCGCGGGAGCCGACGCGCGACGGGCCAACCCCGCGGCTGCGCTGCACCCTGCGGCTGGCCCCGCCGGACAGCTGCGCCGGCCGCGCCATGATCGCCGGCTGCATCGCCGACGGCGGCGTCGACAACACCCTGCTCGACCGCCTGCTGGACGCCGTGCCCAACGCCATCGCCGTCTATGACAACGAAGACCGACTGATCTATTTCAACCGGCAATACAGGAGGCTCTACGACCGCGCCGCGCCGGCCATCCGCATCGGCGACCGCTATGAGAAAATCCTCCGCTACGCGGTGGAGCACGGCCAATACGCCGATCTCGACCCCGCCGACCACCGGCTGTGCGCATTCTGGATCGCGAAGCGCATGGAGATGCGCCGATCGGGCATGATCGGCGCCTTGGTGCAGAAGCTGGCCAGCGGCCGCTGGGTGCAGGTGCACGAGAACAAGATGCAAAACGGCCACACGGTGTTCATCTGCACCGACATCACCGATCTGAAGAAGACCGAGACGCTCATCCGCAAGCAGGCCGAATCGGACAGCCTCACCGGCCTGCTCAACCGCCCCGCCTTCTTCGCCGCCTGCCGTTCCCGGCTGCGCCAACGGCGCCGCGGCGACGCGGTCGGCTGCCTGATCCTCATCGACCTGGACATGTTCAAGTCGATCAACGACACCATGGGGCATCAGGCCGGCGACACCATGCTGCGCACCATCGCGGAGAGAACCAGGGCCACCTTGCGCGATGAAGACCTGAGCGCCCGCCTGGGCGGCGACGAATTCGCCGCCTTCCTGTCGCTGGAGAAAGCCGAACAGGCCGAACAGGTGGTCCGCAAGCTGCACGCCGCGCTCACCGGGCGCCTCACCCTGTCGGGCCGCATCATGTATCCGCACCTCTCCATCGGCTATGTGACGACGCGGGAAGAGGAGGACATCGACAGCCTGTATCACAAGGCCGACGCCGCCTTGAGCGAGGCCAAGAATCATGGCCGCAACACCTGGCAAAACTACGACCTCGACATGCAGAAGCGCCAGGAACGGGAGAATTACATCGTCCAGTCGCTGCGCGAGTCGTTGGCCACCGAAGCGTTTCACTTCAAGTTGCAGCCGCTGCGGGCCCTCGACGGCGGCCGCCATGTCGGCTTCGAGGTGCTGGCCCGCTGGCGCCATGACAACGGCAGCATCCCGCCCACCGAGTTCATCCCCGTGGCCGAGAACGCCGGCCTCATCATGGAGATCAGCCGCCGCGTCTTCATCCAGACCTTCGAATGGTT
>DRPD01000312.1 GCA_011374735.1 Thermopetrobacter sp. | reverse complement strand
GGCCTTGCGTTACGGTTTGCCCGGAGAAAAAACCGCAGCGTTGCCGCAAGGCCGAACGCCCCTCTGGATTGCCGGCACGGGGGCCGGCAATGACGGATGGGGGCGGCCCGGCCCTCGCTCCTTCGTCATGCCCGGGCTTGTCCCGGGCATCCAGAAGCGGCTTTGCATTACGGTTTGCCCGGAGAAAAAGCCGCAGCGTTGCCACAAGGCCGAACGCCCCTCTGGATTGCCGGCACGGGGGCCGGCAATGACGGATGGGGGCGGCCCGGCCCTCGCTCCTTCGTCATGCCCGGGCTGGTCCCGGGCATCCAGAGGCGGCCTTGCGTTACGGTTTGCCCGGAGAAAAAACCGCAGCGTTGCCGCAAGGCCGAACGCCCCTCTGGATTGCCGGCACGGGGGCCGGCAATGACGGGTGGGGGCGGCCCGGCCCTCGCTCCTTCGTCATGCCCGGGCTGAACACTCCCGGGCATCCAGAAGCGGCCTTGCGTTACGGTTTGCCCGGAGAAAAAGCCGCAGCGTTGCCACAAGGCCGAACGCCCCTCTGGATTGCCGGCACGGGGGCCGGCAATGACGGAAAGGCGAAGGAAATCCAGCCATCGCCCCTGCCTGCCCCAAGCGCCACACTTGGCTCACACGTCCAGCAGGTCGTCATCGACGAACTCCGCCCGCTCGGTGATGAAGGCGAAGCGCGCTTCGGGCCTGTTGCCCATCAGCCGGGTGATGAGGTTGTCCGCCGCCGCGTCCTCGCCGTCGGCCACCACCACCTTCAACAGGATGCGGTTCTTCGGATCCATGGTGGTTTCCTTCAGCTGCTTCGGCAACATCTCGCCCAGGCCCTTGAAGCGCGAGATTTCCACCTTGCCGCGCCCGGAGAACTCGCTGGCCAACAGCTCCTCCTTGTGGGCGTCGTCGCGCGCGTAGGCCGATTTGGCCCCTTGCGCGATCTTGTAAAGCGGCGGCACGGCCAGATACAGATGGCCGTTGCGGATCAGATCGGGCATCTCGCGCCAGAAGAAGGTGATGAGCAGCGAGGCGATGTGCGCCCCGTCCACGTCGGCGTCGGTCATGATGATGATGCGTTCATAGCGCAGGTCTTCCTCGCGGTATTTGCTCCGCGTGCCGCAGCCCAGCGCCTGGATGATGTTGGCCAGCTCCTGATTGGCCATGATCTTGCTCTGGCTGGCCGAGGCCACGTTGAGGATCTTGCCGCGAAGCGGCAGCACGGCCTGCGTCTCGCGCCGGCGCGCCTGCTTGGCGGAGCCGCCGGCGGAGTCGCCCTCGACGATGAACAGCTCGGTGCCGGAGCGGTCGCGCGCCGTGCAGTCGGCCAGCTTGCCCGGCAGCCTGAGCTTGCGGGTCGCCGCCTTGCGCGAGATTTCCTTCTGCTTGCGCCGCGCCAGCCGCTCCTCGGCCCGTTCGATCACCCAGTCGAGCAGCCTGTCGGCCTGTTGCGGCCGGCCCGACAGCCAGTGGTCGAAATGATCGCGCAACGCGGCATCGACGATGCGCGTCGCCTCCGGCGTGGACAGCCGGTCCTTGGTCTGGCCGACGAACTCCGGCTCGCGGATATAGACGGAGAGCACCACCCCGGCGGAGGTCAGCACGTCATCGGCGGTGACGACCCCGGCCCGCTTGTTGCCGGTCATCTCCGCATAGACCTTCAGCGAGCGCACCAGCGCGGTGCGCAGGCCCGCCACGTGGGTGCCGCCTTCGGGCGTCGGGATGGTGTTGCAATAGGCGTTGACGAAGCCGTCGCCGGCGAACCAGCCGATGGCCCACTCCACCGCCCCGTGGCCGCCGGTGGTCTTCACCTTGCCGGTGAACAGCTCGTCCGTCACCTGCGTCTTGCCGGCCAGCTTCTCGCGCAGGAAATCGGCCAGCCCGTCGGGAAAATGAATGGTCGCCTCCGCCGGCGTGGCGTCGCCATCGGCCAGCAGCGAGGGATCGCACTTCCAGCGGATGCGCACGCCGCCGAACAGATAGGCCTTGGAGCGCGCCATGCGATACAGCCGCGCCGGATCGAAGCATGCCTTGTCGCCGAAGATTTCGGCATCGGGTTTGAAGCGCACCGTGGTGCCGCGCCGGTTGGGCGCCGCGCCCACTTCCTCAAGCGGCCCTTCGGGCTTGCCGCGCCTGAAGCGCTGGCGATACAGCTTGCGGCCGCGCGCCACCTCCACTTCGAGAAACTCCGACAGCGCGTTGACCACCGAAATGCCCACCCCGTGCAGGCCGCCGGAGGTTTCATAGACCGATGAATCGAACTTGCCGCCGGCGTGCAGGGTGGTCAGGATCACCTCCAGCGCCGACTTGCCGGGGAACTTCGGATGCGGATCGACGGGAATGCCGCGCCCGTTGTCGGTCACCGTCAGCACGCCGTCGGCGTCGAGCGCCACGTCGATGACGGAGGCATGGCCGGCCACCGCCTCGTCCATGGAGTTGTCCAGCACCTCCGCGAACAGGTGATGCAAGGCCCGCTCATCGGTGCCGCCGATATACATGCCGGGGCGCCGCCGGACCGGCTCCAGCCCCTCCAGCACCTCGATGTCGGCCGCCGAATAGCCGTCCGCGGCGGCCTTGCCGTCATCTTTCGGCAGATTGTCGAACAGATCGTTCATCGTGGCCTTTCAGGACGTTATGAGTGCGCGATGAATCATTTTTGCAACTTGCCGCGCCCGCGAATCATCTTCCCGACTATGCCAGAGCGGCCCGCCGGGCCACAAGCCACGCCACCCGTGTGATTTCCGGCTTCCGGTTTCTGGCTTCCGGTTTCTGAATCACAGATCGCGCACGTCCAGCACCCCCGGCAGGGTCTTCAGCGCCGCCTTGATCTCGGGCGAGACGGAGAAGCGCTCGCCCAGC
>DRPD01000311.1 GCA_011374735.1 Thermopetrobacter sp. | reverse complement strand
TTTCTTTCACAGGCAATACCTTGAGGTATTGGCAAGAAAGAAAGACCGGCGATATGCAGTGAAAATGCCGTCCCACACGCAAGGACATTTGACAATACAAGCATTTTCGCCAGACTGGCGCGGCGGATTTATTGAGACCAGACCCTAACCGCCCATTAACCATATTCGCCGATGCTGCCCGGGAAGTGGATCAATCCCGGATTGGACCGGTGAACCGGGCGGTGATGAACGCATATGCGCGCAAATGGCTGGCCGTCGTGGCCTGTGTCGCGGCGCCGGTGGTGGCACTGGCCCAGGAGGCGCCGCCGCCGGCTCCCGACTTGCGGGATGAGGCGAACGCCACCACGCCCCTGCCGCCGCCGGACTTCACCCGCCCGCCGAGTTTGCCGCGCCTGCGCCCCCTGCCCGTCCTGCCCGCCGTGCCGCGCCCGCCGGCCTTGCGCCGAAACGATCCGCCGCTGGCCGATGCCCGTCTCACCGGCTCGGTGGCCACCACGACGCAACCGTCGGCCCGGCGCGATCCGTTCGCGCCGGTGGGGCTGCGGGCCGGCGGCGGGCGGCTGTTTCCCGCCATCGGCGCCGATGTCATCTTCACCGACAACCTCGACAAGACGGCCGGTGGCCGCGTCATGGCCTTCGGGGCCCGCCTGACCCCGCGCCTGCGTTATGAAAGCCGCTGGAGCCGCCACCGGCTGGAAGTGACGGCGGCCGGCGAGATCATCTCGTGGCTGACCGGCGGCGCCCCGCCGCGTCTGGAGGCCACGGCCAACATCGATGCGCGGCTGCGCCTCGATGTGCGCCGCGACACGCGACTGGAGGTGACGACCGGCTATGAGCTGGGGCGCGAGGAAACGGGCGCGCAACGGGCCCGGCACGATCTGTCCGGCGATGTCCTGCTCAGCCATCGCTTCGGCCGCCTGCGGGCCAGTGTCGGCGGCGGGGCTGACGGGCGCTTTCTGGCCCCGGCGGCGGGCAGTTATAATGATGATTACGTGGCGCCCAATGCGCGGCTCAGGCTGAGCTACGGCATCGGCTGGCGGTTGCGGCCTTACGTGGAGGCGGCCGCCGACATGCGCCGTTATATCGTAGCCACCGATTCGTCTGGCCGGTTGCGCCATTCCATCGGCATCAGCGGCGAGGCCGGTGTCGAGATCGCCGGTGATGGCATCTTCAGCGGCCGGCTGGGGGTGAAATACACCCATCGCTTCTATGCCGATCCGGCCACCCCGGCGGCCGGTGGCGTCGGCGTGGTGGGCGAGATCGTGTGGCGGCCGACAAGGCGCACCCGGGTCAGCCTGAGCGCCGGGTTCGATCTCGGCGAGAGCACCGTCAGCGGGGCCAGCGCGGAACGTGAACAGAGCGTCGAGCTGGCGCTGCGCCATGGCATCGGCGCGCGGCTGGTGCTCACCGGCGGCGTCGGGCTCACCCATACGCAATACCTTGGCCTCGCGCGGCGCGATCTCACCTACGCCGCCAGCGCCGCCGCGCAATGGCAATTCTCGCGGCGCTTCGGCCTCACCGCCGGCTGGGAACTGAACTGGCGCGACAGCAGCGTCAACGCCAACGACTATCTGGAAAACCGCCTCACCCTCGGTCTGCAATTCCGCATGTAGCCAACCGGCGGCCTGGTGGGCTATGCAGGCCCCATGGCCAGACCGAAAGTGCAATACGTCTGCCAGAGCTGCGGCGCGGTGGCGGCGCGCTGGGCCGGGCGCTGCGACGCCTGCGGGGCATGGAACACGCTGGCGGAGGAAGCGGCGGGGCAACCGCTGCCGGCGGCCGGCGGCAAGCGCCTGCCGAAGGGCCGGGCCATCAGGCTCACCACGCTGTCCGGCGACATCGAGACGCCGCCCCGGCTGACGAGCGGCATCGGTGAGCTTGACCGGGTGACCGGCGGCGGGCTGGTGCCCGGTTCGGCGGTGCTGATCGGCGGCGATCCGGGCATCGGCAAGTCCACCTTGCTGTTGCAGGCGCTGGCGATGATGGCCCGCGCCGGCCACTCTTGCGTCTATGTCAGCGGCGAGGAGGCGGCGGCGCAAATCTCCTTGCGGGCGAAGCGGCTGGGGCTGGCCGACGCGCCATTGTCATTGCTCACCGAGACCCACGTGTCGGACATCATCGCCACCTTGAAGGATGGGGCGCGCCCCGCCGTGGTGGTCATCGATTCCATCCAGACCCTGTGGTCGTCGGTGATCGAGGCCGCGCCGGGCACCGTCAGCCAGCTCAGAGCCGGGGCGGAAAGCCTGATCCGCTTCGCCAAGCAGACGGGCTGCGTGCTGCTGCTGGTCGGCCACGTCACCAAGGAAGGCCAGATCGCCGGGCCGCGCGTCATCGAGCACATGGTGGACACGGTGCTGTATTTCGAGGGCGAGCGCGGCCATCAGTATCGCATCCTGCGCGCCGTGAAGAACCGCTTCGGGCCGACCGACGAGATCGGGGTGTTCGAGATGACCGGCAGGGGCCTGCGGGAAGTGGCCAACCCGTCGGCCCTGTTCATGGGCGAGCACGACAGCCCGGCGGCCGGCGCGGCGGTGCTGGCCGGCATGGAAGGCGCGCGCCCGCTGCTGGTGGAGGTGCAGGCGCTGGCCGCCGCGTCGCAGCTGGCCACCCCGCGCCGCGCCGTGGTGGGCTGGGACGCGGCGCGCCTGTCCATGGTGCTGGCGGTGCTGGAAACACGCGGTGGGGCGCGCTTCGCCGGGCATGACGTCTATCTGAACATCGCCGGCGGCTTGCGGGTGCGCGAACCGGCGGCCGATCTGGCCGCCGCGGCCGCTCTCGTCTCGTCGCTGAGCGGCAATCCGTTGCCGGCCCATACGGCGGTGTTCGGCGAACTGGCGCTGTCGGGCGCGGTGCGCCCGGCGGCGCAGGCGGCGGCGCGCATCCGCGAAGCGGCCAAGCTGGGCATCAAAAGCATCATCACCGCCCCGGGCGTGAAGGCGGAAACGAAGGGCGTCACGATCCGCGAAGTGGAGGACGCCGCGGCGCTGGTCGCCCTCATCGCCGGGGGGCAGTGAGGCGCATATCACCCTGTAATGACGACCATGACATTCGTCATTACCGGGCTTGTCCCGGTAATCCAGAAACAGCCTCTCCTTGTC
>DRPD01000310.1 GCA_011374735.1 Thermopetrobacter sp. | reverse complement strand
TCGTCGGCGATGTTGGTCAGGCCCTTGACGCGCTTCAGGATGGCGATGATCTCCTGCGCCGCGGTTTTCAGCCTGGCCGGCTCGTCGCCCTTCAGGACGATTTCCAGATCGTTGACCGCGCCGCCGTGAAAGCGCCGGCCCAGCGAGATGCGCTCGGCGCCGGGAATGGGCGGCAGGGCGCGCCGCCAGGCGTGCAGCAGGCGGCGGGTGCGCACGCGGCGCTCCTCCGATCCGGTGAGCTGCACGTCGAGACGGGCCAGATGATTGCCGTTGCTGCGCCCGGCCTGGCCGACGCTGGCGACGGTGGCGCGCACCAGCTTGTCGCCCTTGCCCAGCCGCCGCTCCACCCGGCGCAGGGCGCGGCGCACCGCCTCCACGGCCTTCAGCGTCTCCTTCTCCGGCGTGCCGGCGGCCATGATGATGCGGGCGGTGAGGAACTCCGATTCCGGTGACGGGAAGAAATTGAAACGCAGGCGGCCGGAAAACGGCAGCGCCAGCGCGACGGCCAGCGCCAGGATCATCGCCGCCCACAGGGCGTAGCGCCAGTCGTAGCTGAAGGCGGCGAGGCGGGCGAAGGCGCCGTCGCGGAAACGGGCGAAGGCGGCATCGAAACGGCGCCGACGGCGGCCGGGCGCGCCGGCGCGTTTCAGGGAGTGGCGCAAATGCATGGGCAGGATGAGGAAGCACTCGACGAGAGACGCGACGAGCACGGCGATGACCACCATCGGCAAGGCGATGATGATGGCGCCGATGCGGCCCTCGAAGAAGAACAGCGGGATGAAGGCGGCGATGGTGGTCAGAATGGCGGCCAGCACCGGGGCCAGCATCCTCAGCGCCCCCTGTTCGGCGGCCTGGGCCGGCGCCAGCCCCCGGCTGCGCAAGGTGGCGGTGTGCTCGCCGACCACGATGGCGTCATCGACGATGATGCCGAGCGTCATGATGAGGGCGAACAGCGAGATCATGTTGATGGTCTGGCCGCTGACCCACATGGCGGCCATGGTGGCCATCAGCGCCACCGGAATGCCGGCCGCCACCCAGAAGGCGACGCGGCCGTTGAGGAAGATGAACAGGATGACCAGCACCAGCACCAGCCCCTGGGCGCCGTTCTTCAGCAGCAGATTGATGCGATCGCGCAAATAACGGGCGCGCACATCGAAAGCGGTGGCGGTCACCGTCGCGGGCAAGGTGGCGCGGATCTTCTTCAGCTCACGTTCGAACAGGGCGGTGGTTTGCAAGGTGTCGGCTTCAGGGGTGCGCCAGATGGACAGCTCGATGGCGCGCCGGCGCCCGGCGTAGAGGCGCGGCGCCTGTTCATCGTAGCCGTCGCGCACGGTGGCGACATCGCCCAGCCGGGTGCGCCCGCCCAGCGGTTCGCTGGCTATCACCACCCGGGCCAGATCGGCGGCGGCACGGCCGGAGGCGACGCGGCGCACCGATTTCTCGACGCCGCCGGCGACGTCGCCGGCCGGGGTGTCGGTGGTTTCGGCGCGCAACAGGGCGGCGATGCGGTCGAGATCGAGATCGAGGCGGATCATTTGCAAGGACGGCACGGTGACGCGGAATTCTTCGGGCCGGGCGCCGCGCAGGGTGACGCGGGCGATGCCGGCGTCGAGCAACCGGTCGCGAATGTCGCGGGCCAGGCGCTTCAACCGCGCCTCGGACAGCCGGCCGGCGATCAGCAGCTTGGCCACCAGTTCGAAACGCACGGCGCGCTTGATCACCGGCTCCTCGGCGTCGGCCGGCAGGGTGGTGACGCCATCGACCGCCTGCTTGACGTCGGCCAGGGCCTTTTGCATGTCATAGCCCTCGGTGAAGCGCAGGGTCATGGTGGCGCGGCCCTCGCGGGCGATGCCCAGCAGATCGTCCAGCCCCTCCACCCGGCTCAAGGCCGGCTCCAGGTTGCGCACCACGGTCTTTTCCATGTCTTCCGCGGAGGCGCCGGGCCAGCTCACCTTGACGGTGATGATGGGGAAGTCGATGGTCGGGAAGAACTGGCTGTTGAGGCGCATCAGGCCCAGCGCGCCGGCCAGCAGGGCGATCATCAGCAGCAGGTTGCCGGCGGTGCGATGCAGGGCGAAGAAGCGCACCAGCGCGGCCAACGGGGAGAGCTGACGCGGGCCGGGATCGGTGCTCATGGCAGCACCCGCACCTTGCGGCCCTCGCGTGGCTGGGCCAGCCGGTTGACGACCACCCGCGCCGCATCGGGCAGCCCCCTGACCGCCACCTTGCCGCCGACGTAACCGGCGATCTCCACCCGCACCGCCTTCAGCCGTCCATCGGCGATGACGAACACTTCATCGTCGCGTTGCAACGCGGATTCCGGGATCAGCGCGACGCGGTGGCTCCGTGGCCCCCGCATGCGGATTTCCACGAAGGCGCCGGGCGGCAAGCGGCGGGCCCGCCGAGGGTCGCTGAGCGCGGCGCGCACGGTCAGCGCACCGCTCTTGACGGCCACCTCCGGCGTCACTTCATCGACCCGCCCGGCGAACGACAGGGCGGCGGCGCCGGTGCGCCAGTGAACGCTCAGCGGGCGGCCCAGGAGCTTCTCGCCGGCTGCCGCCAGATCGCCATAGAAGCCTTCGGACAAGGTGAACTCGATCCTGGGCGGGGTATCGGCGATGAGGATGACGAGGGGCTCATTGGGCGTCACCTGCTGGCCGACGGCGAGATCGGCGCGGGCGACGACGCCGGCGAAGGGGGCCTTCAACACGGTGTCGCGCAAGGCGCGGCGGGCCCGCTTGACCACCCAGTCCTGACGCGCCAGCACCGCTTCGGTCTGCTGGACGCGGGCCTGGCCGGCGGCGATGGCGGCCTCACGTTGCTGCACGGCGCTCAGGGCCTGCTTGACGCGCAATTGGGCGGCCTCCAGCGCCTTCTGGGCGGCGACGCGGCGCTTCAGCAGGCGGCGCACGCGGGCCAGTTCGTGCTCGGCCAGCCGCAACTGGTCGCGGGCATTTTCCAGCGCCTTGCGATCATGGACGAGGCGCTCCTTCGCCTCCGCCAGACGGGCGGCGATCTCCTTTCTGGCGGCGAGGGCTTCGTTGAGGCGGGCGCGGGCGTTCAAATCATCGATGGCGACGAGTTCTTCATCGGCGGCGACCTCGCGACCGGCCTTCAGGCCCTTGGCCAGGCGGACGATGGTGCCGCCCGCCGGCATGCGCAACTGCACCTTGCGCGCGGCACGGGCGCGGCCATAGAACGTCCATTGTGGGCGGGCTTCGGTGAGGCGCACGGTCATGGCCCGCACCGGCGCCGGGCGCTCATGGGGCGGCCGGGGCCTGGGGCGCTCGGCGCTGGCCAGCATCAGGCGCCAGACGAACACCGCGCCGATCAGCAACGCCAGCGCCACCATGCCGCGCCACAGCCAGCCGGCACGCGACGGCGGCGGCAGGGCGGCTTCATCGTCGGTGATGGCCGCATGAGCCGCGGATGTGCGCACCTTATCGTCCATGGTGCCGTATGCTACTCCTTTCGCCCCGGCTTTGACAGCCCCGACGGGCCGCGACATAAGGCGCCGGCCCTTCCTTCATCATACGATTGCGGGCAGCGGTGTCCGTCGCCGCAAGGCGGCAAGAGAAAACCCGCCAGGCCGGATGGCGTGG
>DRPD01000309.1 GCA_011374735.1 Thermopetrobacter sp. | reverse complement strand
CGGTGAACGGGGCCAGGAACTGCAATGGCGCCGGCTCCGAGGCGGTGGCGGCGACGACGATGGAGTAGTCCAGCGCCCCGTTGTCCTCCAGCACCTTCACGAACTGGGCGACGGCGGAGCGCTTCTGGCCCACCGCCACGTAGATGCAGTAGAGCCTGTCGTTCTCGCTTTCCGCCGCGTCGTTGTAGGCCTTCTGGTTGAGGATGGTGTCGAGGATGATGGCGGTCTTGCCGGTCTGGCGGTCGCCGATGATCAGCTCGCGCTGGCCGCGCCCGATGGGGATCAGCGCATCGACGGCCTTCAGGCCGGTCAGCATCGATTCGTGCACCGACTTGCGCGGGATGATGCCGGGCGCCTTCACGTCCACCTGGCGGCGCTCCTTCGCCTTGATCGGCCCCTTGCCGTCGATGGGGTTGCCCAGCGCATCGACGACGCGGCCCAGAAGCTCCTTGCCCACCGGGGCCTCGACGATGGCGCCGGTGCGCTTCACGGTGTCGCCCTCGTTGATGCCGCGGTCGGAGCCGAACAGCACCACGCCGACGTTGTCGCGCTCCAGATTGAGGGCCATGCCGATGGTGCCGGTGGGGAACTCCACCATCTCGCCGGCCATGACGTTGTCCAGCCCGTGGATGCGGGCGATGCCGTCGCCCACCGACAATACGGTGCCGACTTCGGCGACATCGGCCTCCTGACCGAATTCGCTGATCTGTTTCTTCAGGATGGCGGAGATTTCCGCGGCCCGGATATCCATGTCGTTCAGGCTCCCTTCAGGGTGGTTTTCAGCCCGTGCAGGCGGGTGCGCAGCGAGGCGTCGATCATCCGTGAGCCGATGCGCAGCACCAGGCCGCCCAGGATGGCCGGATCGACGCGGCTCTCAAGGCGCACCTCATTGCCCAGCGCCTCCTTCAGCAAGGCGGCGATCTTGCGTTCCTGCCCGGCGCTGAGGGCGACCGCCGAGGTCACTTCCGCCGCCGTTTCGCCGCGCGCTTCGGCTTGCAGATGGACATAGGCGGCGATCATCTGAGGCAGCAGGGCGAGGCGGCGGTTGTGGGTCACCACGCGCACGAAGTTGACCAGCAGCTCCGACGCCTTCGCCTTGTTCAGAAGGGCGTCGAACACCGCCCGCTGGCGCGCCGCGTCGATGAGCGGATTGGCGATCAGCCGGCGCAGTTCGTCGTTGCCGGCGATCAGCTCGCCCAGCGCCGCCAGCTCTTCACCGATGGCGTCCGTGACGCCGCGCTCCTCGGCCAGCGCGAACAGCGCCCGCGCATAGCGCAAGGCGGTCGGTGATGGTGCTGAACTGGTGGTTGCCACCGGCCGTTCCCCTCGGAAATGGCGGATTGATAAGTCCGGAACCCCTTTCCTTCGCCCGCTGCGAAAGATCGGGTGTGCTCTATCATAGCCCCATGGGCATATCAATAGAACCGACGCAGGGTGGCGCTCACGCCGCCAGCCGCCCGATCAGGGCCCGCCAGCGGGCCATGCCGGCGGCGGCGGAGAAGGCCGTCGCGCGGCGCTGGCGCGGCGCCGGATCGCCCGGATCGGCCAGCAGGTCGTCCAGCGCCACGGCCAGTCCCTCGTGATCGGTGATCTCCACCAGCCGCCCGAGGCGGGGGTCTTCGCCCATGACCTCCATGAGCCCCGGCGTGCGGGTGGCGGCCACCGGCAGGCCGGCGGCCAGCGCCTCCACCGCCGCCAGCCCGAAGGACTCGGTGCGCGAGGGCACGGCCAGCACCTTCGCCGCCGCCAGATGCGGCCAGACGTCATCCACGAAGCCGGCGAAGGTCACGCGATCGGCGATGTGCAACCGTTCCGCCATGGTGCGCAGGATGTCGCGCTGCGGGCCGTCGCCGAGGATGGTCAGGGTGGCGTCTCTGGTGCGCATGGCGGCCAGCGCCTTCAGCAACAGGCCGAACTGCTTCTCGCCCGACAGCCGCCCGATGGCGAGAATGGCGGGCCGCCGCGCCGCCAGCTCTTCCGCCGTCACCCTTGGTAACGGATCGGGCAGGGCGACGGGGTTGGGAAAGACCTGGGCCTTCGATGCCGGCACCTTCCAGTTGGCGACCAGCTCATCGCGCAAGGCGTCGGAGACGGCGACGACGGCGGCGGCGCGCCGCGCGATCAGTGGCCACAGCCGCCAGGTCAGCGCCGTCAGCTTGCCGGTGGCATGCTCATGAAAGCCGTGCACCGCGTGCACCAGCGGAATGTTCATCCCGGCGGCGGCGATGGTGAGCTTCAGGGGGCTGGCGGCGACGGCGGAAACGGCCACCGCCGGGCGCTCCTGTTTCAACAGGCGGCGCAGCCTGGCGATGGCCCCGGCATGGCCCGCATCGAGCGCGCTGACCCGCACCGCCGATGACACCGGCGGGCCATTGACGGCCGGGCGCTCCGCCACCAGCCGCACCGGATACCCCGCCTCGGCCAGCTCGGAGGCGATCAGCGCCATGGTGCGCTCCGCCCCGCCGTCGGTGAGGGCCGGCAGGTGGAACAACAGGCGCGGTTTTTGCATCGTGTCGCTCATGTCGATCGACAGCCTATCAAGAGACGTGCCAGACGGCCCCATG
>DRPD01000308.1 GCA_011374735.1 Thermopetrobacter sp. | reverse complement strand
CTGGAATGGCTGCCGGGCAAGGCGCTGGCGCTGTCCGAGGCCTGTTTTCCCAGCGCCGTGTTCGGGGCGCTGCCGCAGCTTTATCCGTTCATCGTCAATGACCCCGGCGAGGGCGCGCAGGCGAAACGGCGCACTTCCGCCGTTATTATCGACCACCTCACCCCGCCCATGGCGCGGGCCGACACCTACGGCGCGCTGACCGATCTGGAGCGGCTGGTGGACGAGTATTATCAGGCCACGGGCATGGACGCGCGGCGCGCCGCCGCCTTGCGCCGCGACATTCTCGACCTGGCCCATGCCAGCGGCGTGGCGGCCGATGCCGGGGCGGACGGCGCGGCGGAAGACGATGCCCTGATACGGCTGGACGCCTGGTTGTGCGAGATCAAGGAGGCGCAGATCCGCAACGGCCTGCATGTGCTGGGGAAAGTGCCGGAAGGTGACGCGCTGGCCGAGTTCGTCGCCGCGCTGGCCCGGCTGCCGGCCGGCGCGGAACGGATGGGGCTGACGCAGGCGCTGGCAGCCGATCTGCTGGCCGGCTTCGATCCGCTGGAGGCCGACATGGCCGCGCCGTGGGATGGGCCGTCGCCCGATGTGCTGGCCGCCGTCAGCGATGCGCCGTGGCGCACCGCCGGTGACACGGTGGAACGGCTGGAGCGGCTGGCGCTCGATCTCATCCGTGCCGTCATCCTGGAAGACATCGCGGCCTCTGACCCCCTCCCCCCTGACTGTGGAGGGGAAAAAAAGGTGGGCCAGAGCCTCACAGACCGAAAGGAATCTCGTCATCCTGACGCAAGTCAGGATCTCAGGCCACAGACGCATGAGTGCGTGGCGCGAGATTCCGGCTTTCGCCGGAATGACGAGTGCATCACGGAAGAAAAAGTAAGGTTCGGCGCTGGGGCCGCGCCCTCCCTCCCCCCGCCGGGGGGAGGTGAAAAAGGAACCGGCATGCCAAATACGCAACAGGCGCTGCGGCGCGTGCGTGATGACATCCTGCCGCGCGTCATGGCGTGCGGGCGCAACGAGATGGCCCATCTGCTGGCCGGGCTGGCTGGCCGCTTCGTGCCGCCGGGGCCGGCCGGCGCGCCAACGCGCGGGCGGCTGGACGTGTTGCCGACGGGGCGCAACTTCTTCTCGCTCGATCCGCGCGCCCTGCCCACCCCGGCGGCGTGGCGGCTGGGGCGCAAGTCGGCCGACACCATGCTGAAACGCCATTTTCAGGAGCATGGGGTATATCCCGCCGCCATCGGCCTGTCGTGCTGGGGCACCGCCAACATGCGCACCGGCGGCGATGACATCGCGCAGGCGCTGGCGCTGATCGGCGTGAAGCCGGTGTGGGATCACGCATCGGGCCGCGTCACCGGCTACGAGGTCTTGACATTGGCCGAGCTGGGCCGGCCGCGCGTCGATGTCACGTTGCGCATCTCCGGCTTCTTCCGCGACGCCTTTCCGGCCCAGATCGAGCTGTTCGACAAGGCGATCCGCGCCGTCGGGGCGCTGGAGGAGCCGGCAGCGGACAACCCCATCGCGACGCGCATGCGGCGGGAGGCGGCGGAATTGCGCGACAACGGGCTGGCGGAAGAGGATGCCGCGCGGCTGGCGGGCTTTCGCGTGTTTGGCGCCAAGCCGGGGGCCTATGGCGCCGGGTTGCAGGCGCTGATCGACGAAAGCTTGTGGCGAACGGAGGCCGATCTGGCGGAAAGCTACATCAACTGGGGGGCCTATGCCTACGGCGCGACGGAGCAGGGCGAACGGGCCGAAGAGGGCTTCCGCCGCCGGCTGGGGCAACTGGACGCCATCGCCCACAATCAGGACAACCGCGAGCATGACGTGCTGGATTCCGATG
>DRPD01000307.1 GCA_011374735.1 Thermopetrobacter sp. | reverse complement strand
GGGTCTGGTCTCAATAAATCCGCCGCGCCAGTCTGGCGAAAATGCTTGTATTGTCAAATGTCCTTGCGTGTGGGACGGCATTTTCACTGCATATCGCCGGTCTTTCTTTCTTGCCAATACCTCAAGGTATTGCCTGTGAAAGAAAATCTCGGCGCTATTTTGCGAAAACGCCGCTGGCATCGGCGGATTTATTGAGACCAGACCCTAGACCGGTTGAGCGAACCGGGATGTCTGCGATCCGCCGCCTGCTGGCGGCGGGCTCCAGGCCCGTGAACCGTCAGCCGATCAGCGTGGCGGGCCGGGGTCGTCGGGCAGCGGTGGTGTGGTGGCGGATGCGCGCCGGGCCGTTTTCAGCGGCGTGGCCGCGTCGGGCGGCGGCGGAGCGGGTTTCGCGGCCTGCTCCACCGGCGGTTTCGGCAGCGGTCGGGGCGGTGCCTTTCTGGCGGTGCCGGGCGGTGGCGGGGTGGTGTTCGCCGCGCTGTCCCGTGGCGCCGCCGGTTGTTCGGCCTGTTCCGTGCCGGCCGGCTGGCCGCTCTGGGTGGCGGCCGGCGTCGCTTCCTCCGCGCCGGGCTGATCGCCGGCCGGTTTTTCGGCCGTTTCGGCGCGGGCGTGGACGATCTTCATCGGCCCGGCATCGTCGGCCGGCGCCTGCAACAGCTCCGCCGGCAACGGCTCCAGCCGGGCCGCCGTTTCGTGGCCGCTGAGCGGCACCTTCCAGGTGAACACGCCCAGCTCGCCGCTGTCCGGGTCGGCCGGCAGCCAGTGCGGCGATACCTTGTCGCCGGCCACCCAGACCGGCGGGCGCGGGGCGCGCAGGGCGCGGGCCAGCCATTCGCGGGCCCGGCCCTTGTCGTCATGTTGCCGGTGTTCGATCTCGGCCATCAGCTGATACACCCGTTGATCGGGCGCTTCATTCAGATATGGCTTCAAGGCGGCGCGGGCTTCGTCCCAGTCCTTGGCCTCGATGGCGGCGCGGGCCAGCGCCAGCGCGCCCTCCACCCCGCCGGGGTGCTTGCGCAGCAGCCCCTTCAGGCGGGCCAGCCGATCCTGCGGCGAATCGCCGGCGCGCAGGTGGGCGTAGATCTCCGCCAGATCGGGATGTGGCGCCAGCTGCCAGGTGCGGCGGATGATCTTCGCCGCCTTGCGCAACTGGCCATGGGCGGCCAGCAGCCCGCCGGCGATGTCGGCGGCCGGGATCAGCGACGGGTCGAGCTTGTGGGCCCGGCTGGCCAGGGCGATGGCCCGCTCCGGCTCCTTTTCCTCCAGCGCCCGCGCCTCGGCGGTCAGGGCCACGGCCTTCCGGCGGCGCAGCTCCCGCTTGTCGATCAGGCCGTTGGCGTGCATGCTCTCCAGCACCTCGATGACGCCGGGCCAGTCGCCGTCGCGCGCCTTGAAGGTCAGCATGGCCTTCGCCGCCCACGGCAGGCGCGGGTTGACGCCATGGGCGCGCGCCGCCCAGCCGCGCGCCGCCTTCTCGTCGCCGTCTTTCACCGCTTGCGCATAGAGCCCTTGCAGGGCGGCGGTTTCCGTCTGCGGATTCTTCAACATGTCCAGCAGCATGTGCCGCGCCGTCAGCAGGTCGCCGGCATCTTGCGCGGCGCGGGCCTCCAGCAGCCGCGCCGCCGGCTCGTTGGGCAACAGCCTGGCCGCGGTGCGCGCCGCGCTGCTGGCCTGCGCGGTGTCGCCGGCCAGCAGGGCGACGACGCCGGTGGAGAGCGACTCAAGGCCCTTGCGGCGGCGGCGCAGGCGGAAATAGTCGCGCGCCGCGCCCGGCGCGGCAACGATCATGCGCACGACGCGGAAAATGAGCCAAATGGCGAACATGACCACCACCAGCGCGCCCAGCGCCAGCGCCAGCGGGAAGTCCTCCACTCGCCAGCCGAGCCACTCGATGGTGACCTGGCCCGGATGATCGGCCAGCCAGGTCAGCCCGGCGATCATCGCGAACAGAACCAGAAACCAGAAAACGATCCTCAACATGTGGCGAACTCAAAGCCCCCTGATGGTCTT
>DRPD01000306.1 GCA_011374735.1 Thermopetrobacter sp. | reverse complement strand
TCGGTGTTCGACCGCAAGAACTATTTCTATCCCGACCTGCCGCCGGGCTATCAGATCTCGCAATACCAGCAGCCCATCGTCGGCGAGGGCACGGTGTATATCGAGGTGGACGGCGAAACCATCGCGGTGGGCATCGAGCGGCTGCATCTGGAGCAGGACGCCGGTAAGTCGATCCACGATCAGCACCCCGATTATTCCTACGTCGATCTGAACCGCGCCGGCGTGGCGCTGATGGAGATCGTCAGCAAGCCCGACATGCGTTCGGCGGAAGAGGCGAAGGCATTCGTCTCCAAGCTGCGCACGATACTTCGCTATCTCGGCACCTGCGACGGCAACATGGAACAGGGCAGCATGCGCGCCGACATCAACGTCTCGGTGCGCCGCCCCGGCGGCGACTTCGGCACCCGCTGCGAGATCAAGAACGTCAACTCGGTGCGCTTCATCGGCCAGGCCATCGAATACGAGGCACAGCGCCAGATCGACGTGCTGGAAGCGGGCGGCGCGATCGATCAGGAGACGCGGCTGTTCGACCCGAAGAAGGGCGAGACGCGCTCCATGCGCTCCAAGGAAGAGGCGCACGATTACCGCTATTTCCCCGATCCCGACCTGCTGCCGCTTGAGCTGGAAGAGGCATGGGTGGAGCAAATCCGCGCCTCGCTGCCCGAACTGCCGGATGCGAAGAAAGAGCGGTTCATGGCCGACTACGGGCTGTCCGCCTATGATGCTTCCGTGCTGGTGGCGGACAAGGCGTCGGCGGACTATTTCGAGCAGGTGGCGCAGGGCCGCGACGGCAAACAGGCCGCCAACTGGGTGATCAACGAGCTGTTCGGCCGCCTGCGCAAGGAAGGGCTTTCCATCGCCGACAGCCCGGTTTCGGCGGAACAGCTGGGCAGGATCATCGACCTCATCAAGGCCGGCGACATCTCCGGCAAGATCGCCAAGGAGCTGTTCGACATCGTGTGGACGGAGGGCGGCGATCCGGAGGAGATCGTCGAGGCGCGCGGCATGAAACAGGTGACCGACGTCGCGGCCATCGAACAGGCGGTTGACGAGGTGATCGCCGCCAACCCGGACAAGGCGGAACAGGCGCAGGCCAAGCCCAACATGGCCGGCTGGTTCGTCGGCCAGGTGATGAAGGCCACCAGAGGCAAGGCCAACCCCAGGGCGGTCAACGAACTGGTGCGCAAGAAGCTGGGGATCTGAAGCCGGAAACCGGCGCGCACTTCCGCGCTGGAGGCCCTCCTCAACGCGGCGGCGTCGTTGCACGCCAACCGCGCATTCATTATATTATGACCGGCACCCACAGCATTCTACCAATGCCCGCGCGCTCATGACTTGGGAGGAGTAATTCCATGCCTGTCGTCAGCGATTACACCGCCCTGTTGTCCGGCAGCCGCTGGAACGGCATGAAGCCGGAAGGTTCGCCGGTCTTCGTCACCTATACGTTCCTCTCCGATGCGGACGTGCCCAGTCTGATCGACTATCAGCCCTATGCCAATGATGGCTATTTCGCCTTCAGCGAAGCGCAGAAGACCTCCTTCCGCCAGGCGTTGCAAAAGTTTTCCGATGTCGCCGGCATCGTCTTCATCGAGGTGGCCGACCCACAGCACGCCACGCTGCAAGTGATGAACACCAGCGGTTCCGCCTGGGCCGGCTGGTCGAGCTACATGAACGCCACCGATTTCTATTCCACCACCACCAATTACCTGGTCATCGACGGCGTGGGCACCTATGCGCCGGGAACGGGCTGGTTCGAGGTGCTGTTGCACGAAATCGGCCATGCCATGGGCCTGAAACACCCCTTTGATGGCGATCCCGTTCTCGATCCCGGCCTCGACAATGAAAATCACACCCTGATGTCCTACACCAGCAATGGCGTGGCCGACACGCAGCTGGCGCATCTGGACGTCGACGCCCTGCAATTCCTCTATGGCCCGGCCAGCGGCATCAACGCCGCGTGGAGCTGGAGCTGGTCGGACGCGACGGGCATCTTCACGCTGAGCGGATCGAATGGCGACGACGTGCTGCTGGGAGTGAACACCACGAATGACATCGACGGCGGGGCCGGCAATGACGAGCTCTATGGCCGCAACGCCATCGACACGCTCGACGGCGGGGCCGGCAACGACCTGCTGGAAGGCGGCGACGGCAACGACTGGCTGTATGGCGGCGACGGCATCGACAGCCTGTTCGGCCAGGATGGCAATGACCGTCTGTATGGTGGCGCGGGCAACGACTGGCTGTATGGCGGCTGGGGGGTGGATACCATCTATGGCAATGACGGCGCCGATCATATCTATGGCCATGAAAGCAGCGACTGGCTGTATGGACACGCCGGCAACGACAACATCCTGGGCAACGACGGAAACGACCACATCTATGGCCATAGCGGCAACGACTGGCTGTATGGCGGTGCCGGCGGCGACACCATCTATGGCAATATCGGCAATGACCATATCTACGGCCACAGCGGCTCCGATACCCTGAAGGGCCAGGACGGCGATGACGTGCTGTATGGCAATGATGGCTGGGATACGCTGTATGGCGGCCATGGCGACGATCTGCTGAAGGGGCATGCCGGCGGCGACCTGCTTTATGGCGATGCCGGCGATGACGTGCTGGAAGGCGGTGGCGGCAACGACACGCTGCATGGCGGCACGGGGGCCGATGTCCTGCGCGGCGGCGGCGGCGATGACTGGCTGCTGGGCGAAGACGGCGGCGACACGCTGTATGGTGACGCCGGGAACGATACCATCGACGGCGGGGGCGGCGCCGACACGCTGATTGGCGGGAGCGGCGACGATGTCTACCTGCTCGGCGCCTCGGACTACGCGGCGGACGTGGTGGTCTTCGGCGCGGGCTGGGGGTCGGACACGGTCTGGTATTATGAAGACGGCATCGACAAATTCGATCTGTCCGCCCTCAACATCTCTTATGGAGATCTCACCATCACGGACGTGAACTATTCCGCGCAGATCGCTTACAACGGCAACATCATCACCGTGCCCAACGTTTCCGCCAGTCAGATTGACGCCTCCGACTTCATCTTCTGACGTTCCGGCGGCCCGAAAGGTTGGCGGAGCCGCGCGCCGTCATGGGCGCGCTTGAGGGCCGCCGGACGGGCAGTCACCGTTGTTCATGGACGCGGGCGCCGAATGAAGGCGCCCCTCCCCCTCCGGCGGAACCGGGCGGTGATGGCGATCAGGATTGGCGTCAGAAGCCGGAGCGTTGCGAACCGGGGCTTTCGGCCGGCGGCAGGCCCTCCAGCCCGCGCAGCAGTTCTTCCTCGCTCATGCGCTCCTTTTCCCGCTCTTCCGCCGACGGTGACGGTGAGGCTTCGGGCGCCGGGCCGGCCAGCAGCGGCGCTTCCGATTCCTCCGGTTCGTCCACTTCCACGTGCTTCTGCATGGAGTGGATCAACTGCTCCTCCAGATCGTCGGGGTTGACGGTGCCCTCGGCGATCTCGCGCAGCGCCACCACGGAGTTCTTGTCGTTGTCGCGCTCCACGGTCAGCGGCGCGCCCTGAGCGATCAGCCGCGCCCGGTAGGCGGACAGCAGCACCAGCTCGAAGCGGTTGGACACCTTCTCGATGCAATCCTCGACGGTGACGCGCGCCATGGCAATACTCCTGAAATGTCGTCAAGAGGGAAATGTCGTCAAGAGCGAGCGGGCGGCGGCCATCAGCCACCGCCCGTCTCGGGCCGTTCATAGCCCCCGCGGACGGGTCAGTCAACCACCACCAGCGCGCCCTTGCGCACCCGTTTGTAGAGGTCGATCACCTCGCTGTTGAGCATGCGTATGCAACCGGAAGACACGAATTTGCCGATCGAAGACGGCGCGATGGTGCCGTGGATGCGATACAGGGTATTGCCGATGTACAGTGCCCGCGCCCCCAGCGGATTGTTCGGCCCGCCCGGCATCACATCGGGCAGTTTGCGGCCGTATTGCTTCAGCTCGCGCTGCTTCATCTCCTCCGGCGGGCGCCATTCGGGCCATTCCTTTTTCATGCTGATACGGTGGCGGCCGCTCCAGGTGAAACCTTCGCGCCCCACCCCGACGCCGTATTTCAACGCCTTGCCGCCGGGCAGGATGTAATACAGGGCGCGCTCACGGGTGTTGATGTAGATGCTGCCGGGCTTCAGCTTCTTGCGGGTGAAGGTGACGGTGGTCTTGCCCAGATAGCGCCCGCCGCTGTAGATCTGCCCGGAAGCGCGGCCGAACAGCCCGCCGGTGGACGGCTTGGCCAGCGCCAGCTTGAGGGACTTGCGCCTCTTCTTGCCCGAGGAGGAGAGACGAACCGTCGTCCAGTTGCCACGGCGAATGAACCGGACGGTGGCGGCATGCGCCTTGCGGCGCGCCTTCTTTCCGGCGGCCTTCTTGCGCTTGACCTTCTTGATCTTCTTCTTGATGGGGTGCGTCGCGGCCTGCGCGGCGCTCGTGACGCCCATCGGTGGTGCCGACAGGATGATCAGCAGCAGCCCGGCCAATATCCATTTCATGGTGTTCATGACGATTTCGATCCCTCGCTTAAGAAGATGGTAGCCCGAATCCCCGCCCCTCAAGGCCCTTATTCCATGTCCCTCTTGTCGCCCTTTGTCAAACCTTCGTCACGATAAACACGCAATCGTGACACGTTGTCCGGACGGCAAGAGGCGCGGCGCGCCGGCGGAAGCGCGGCCAGCATCTGCCGCGCC
>DRPD01000305.1 GCA_011374735.1 Thermopetrobacter sp. | reverse complement strand
GTGCTCTTGTCCAGCCGCAGGCTGGCCGAAAGCGCGGGCAGGCCGATCACCTGGGCCAGCGAAGGCAAAAGTGAGCGCGAGGTCTCGCCGCTGTCGAGGAAGATCAGTCCACGCTTTCTGATCTCGTGCAGCACCGGGGCGAGCGCCTCGCCGGAGGTCAGAAAGCGCTCTCCGGCGTAATTGACCACCCCGGCGTATCCCGCCGCGCGGCTCATCAGCCAGCGCAGATTGGAAACATTCCGCCCGGAAGAGGCGGACACCAGCAGGGTTTTCGGCCCCGGATTGACCGCCGGATAGCCCCAAGGCTCCATGGGCAGCTCCAGCAGCACCTCGTGACCGGCCTCGCGGGCGGTGTTGATCAGCGCTTGCAAGCGCTTGCCATAAGGCGCGAAAGCCAGCGTCACCACGCCGGGCAGCATCTCGATGGCGTCCCGCGTGCGCCGGGCGTTCAGCCCCAGCCCGCCGATGACGAGGGCGATTTTCGGTTTGGCCGATGTCAACACGGCGCGCCGCACCGGCCGGGCATAGGCATCCGCCGGCTTGCGGCCGTTGGCGGCGACCTTCGGCAACGGCCCGTAGCGGCTGCGCTCCGTCACTACGGCCAGCGGCGCCTTGGGCAACCGCACCGCCGCGCCGGCCGGCAGGCGCGCGGAAGCCACGTGACGCGGTGCGGCGCGGCGCGCCTCCTGCGCGGTGCGTGGCAGGTCGCGGGCGTCGGGGATGGCCCGTTCGGCGGCCGGCGCCGGGCCCGGCGCCTCCTCCACCTCGAATTCCTCGGTATCGATTCCGTTGCCGCGCGCCCCGGCGCCCTTGCGGATGATCTTCACCCGCTGGCGGGCCGTCGGCGCATCTTCGGCCTGCCCGGTGGTGGCGGTGGTGACGGGATCGGCCGGCGTGACCGGCGCGCGGGCCACCGGCGCCGCGGCATCCGGCGCCGGCGTGCGCGCCGCCCAGCCGACGAAGCCGGCCAGCAACAGCACGCTGAGGCCCATCGCCACCATCGCCGGCGTCGGCCGCTTGCGCCACAGACGCGCCCACAACGAACGCGGCTTCAAGGGCTGGTGGAATTCATCCATGCGCCAAGGAGCTTTCCGGCAAGTGATTCGCGATCCTTCGCATTATACGGAAAACGCCGCGCACGCCTATCGCGGTCTGCCACCGCCCGCCCTCAGCGCCGTGGATCGAAGGCCAGCTCGCGCTGCATGCGCCGATACAGCTCCTTCGCCGCCTCCGTGTCGGCCGCCGGCAGCACCACCTGCAACACCACGTAGAAATCGCCCGGCGGCTGACCGGGAATGCCCTTGCCCTTCAGCCGCAGCTTGCGGCCGCATTGCGAGCCGGGCGGGATCTTCACCTCCACCCGGCCGGTCGGTGTCGGCGCCGCCACCTTCGCGCCCAGCGCCGCCTCCCACGGCGCCACCTTCAGCTCGTGATACACATCGCGCCCCTTCACCTGAAAGCGCGGGTCGGGCGCGAAGGCGATTTCCAGATACAGATCGCCGGCCGGCCCGCCGCCGACACCCGCCCCGCCCTGCCCTTTCAGGCGGATGCGCTGGCCTTCCTTCACTCCCTTCGGGATGCGCACGTTGAGGGTCTTGCGCCGCATGCGCGTGCGCCCGTCCGGGCCTGTCTGCGGCATGCTG
>DRPD01000304.1 GCA_011374735.1 Thermopetrobacter sp. | reverse complement strand
GTGCGGGTGCCGGTCAGGCGCACGATGCCCCAGGCGATGCGGGTGTCCAGCTTCTGCTTGACGACGGCCACGGCCAGCATCAGCGAGCCCATGATGAACAGCACCGAATCGGTCATCAGGCTCTTCGCCACGGTGGTCGATTCGATGCCCAGCAGCACCACCTGGGAGACGATGATCATCAACGCCACGGTGGGCAGCGGCACCGGTTCGGTGATGAACAGGATGGTGGCCACCAGCGAGATCACCAGCACGATGTGCCCCGCCCCGCTCAGGCCGGCCGGGGTCGGCAGGCTCAACAACGCGGCGCCCAGGGCAAAGGCGATGATCAGCCAGCGCTTCTCGATGAAATAGTGCAGGTTGATGTTCTGGCGGGTCAGCAGCAGGCGCTGATAGCCGCGGCGGCGCAGGTGGGTCAGATAATCGACCTGCGGGGCCTGCAGGCTGTCGCGGGCCAGCACGAATTGCGGTCTTCGGGCCTTGGCTACGGCCATGGCGTCATCCCTTGCCGGGCGGGCGGCGGATATGAAATGCTGCCCTTATCTTCACGAATCGGCGCCGGCACACCGCTTGCCAACGCAGGCTTGAGAACTGGCCGCCTTATACGACCCGGAGGCACGGCATGTCGAGACTGAACGCGGTGCTGCGACAGATTGACGACGGGCTGGAGGCGGCCATGAAACGCTGGTTCGATCTGTTGCGCATCCCTTCCATCTCGGCCGTTCCGGCTCATGCCGGCGACTGCCGGGCCGCGGCGGCGTTCATGGCCGATCTGCTCAATGCCATCGGGGTGGCGGCCGAGGTGCGCGAAACGGCCGGCCTGCCGATGGTGGTGGGGCATGTGGCCGGTCATGACCGATCACGCCGGGTGCTGTTCTATGGCCATTACGACGTGCAGCCGGTCGATCCTCTCGATGAATGGAAAACCGATCCGTTCGCGCCGGCGCTGGTGACGGGTGATGACGGCCGGGCGCGGGTGTATGCGCGCGGCGCGGCGGACGATAAGGGGCAGTTGCTCACCTTCATCGAGGCGCTGGCCGCCCACATGGCGGTGCATGGCCGACCGCCGGTGGACGTGGTCATCCTGCTGGAAGGCGAGGAGGAAAGCGGCTCGCCGTCGCTGGAGCCCTTCCTGCGCGCTAATGCGGACGAATTGCGCGCCGACATGGCGCTCATCTGCGACACCAATCAGTGGGACGCTGACACCCCGGCCATCACCACCCGGCTGCGCGGGCTGGTGCATGACGAGGTGACGATCAAGGCGGCGAAGGCCGATCTGCACTCCGGGCTGTTCGGCGGGCCGGCCCACAATCCGCTGCACATCATCAGCCACATCATCGCCGATCTGTGGGACGACGACGGGCGGGTGAGCCTGCCCGGCTTCTACGACGGTGTCCCGGAATTGCCGGAAGCCTTGCGCACCCAATGGGCGGCGCTGGACATGACGGACGAAAAGGTCATGGCGCAGATGGGCATGCAGCCACCGCCGGCCGGCGAACGGGGCTATTCGGCGCTGGAGCTCAATTGGGCCCGGCCGACGGCGGAGATCAACGGCATCGGCGGCGGTTATCAGGGGCCGGGGGCGAAGACGGTGATCCCGGCCGAGGCGTTCTTCAAGATTTCCTTCCGGCTGGTGGGCAAACAGGATCCGCTGAAGGTGCGCGCCGCGTTTCGCGACCACGTGCGGGCGCGGTTGCCGTCCGGGGTGACGGCCAGCTTCGCCGATGACGACGGCGGGGCTTCGGCGGCCATCGAGGTGGACGAGAACGCGCCGCTGGTGCGGCTGGCGGCGCGGGCGCTGACCGACGAATGGGGCAAGGAACCGGTGATGATGGGCTGCGGGGCGTCGATCCCGGTGGTGGCCAGTTTCCGCGACATCCTGGGCATGGACAGCCTGCTGATGGGCTTCGGGCTGGCCGACGACGCCATTCACTCGCCCAACGAGAAATACGACGTGGCGTGCTTTCACAAGGGCATGCGCAGCTGGGCGCGGCTGTTGGACGCGTTGACCTGAGCGCGGGCCGGTGCTTGCAAGGGCGGCATGAACGCGTTCAACCGTTGCAGGAGCCTTCCATGAGCAGGACGATTTTCACCACCGCGATGATGCTGCTGTCCGTCACGCCGTTGCTGGCCGCGGAGGCGACGGTGAAAGTGGAGCATCCCTTCGCCCGGCCTTCGCTGGGCGCGGGCCGGAACTCCGCCGCCTTCATGGCGCTCGTCAACACCGCCGACAGGCCGGACGCGCTGATCAAGGCGGAAAGCGACGTGGCGACCAGGGTGGGGCTGCATACCCATCGGCGCAAGACCATCGACGGGCAAATGGTGATGCAGATGCGGCCGGTGAAGCAGATGGACATCCCGGCGCGGGGCCGCACGGTGCTGCAACCGGGCGGGCTGCACATCATGCTGTTCGGGGTGAAGAAGCCGCTGAAGCCCGGCGACAGCTTCACGCTGAGGCTCACCTTCCAACGCGCCGCGCCGCTGACCATCACCGTGCCGGTGACGAAGATCTCCACGAAGATGAAGAGGATGCAGAAGATGCACTGAGCTTGCGATCCCGATCTCTTCAGGAAACGCCCGGACCCACCGTCCGGGCGTTTTTCTTTCATGTGATTTTGCGAGTCTTCGCTTCGCGAAGTTCGCAAAATCGGGCTGTTTTTTCTCGCTCACGGCAAGCGAAGTCGCTGCCGCGACTTCGCGCCTGCGCGGGCGCGGCCTGCGGCCGGGGCGCGGTCGCGCCCTGTCGGCTTGAAGATCTCCGATCTTCAAGCCTCCGCCGTCCCACTCCCCCTCCCGACCACCCAGATTGTAGGTAAGTGGTTGGGAGGGGGCGCGGGACTTCTAGAGCATGTGCCAGATGGAGGGGCGGCGTGGCGAGGGGGCTGGGGCGTGGGACGGGCGTTTGCATTTGGTGATGGCGGCGGTAGATTGCCGGCATGGCCGATCTGCTGTCATATCTCGGCATGGCGCCGGAGGAGGCGCGGCTTGAGGGGCAACGTCTCGTGCTCAGGCCGCCGCGGCTGGCCGACTACGATCAATGGGCGCGGCTCAGGGCCTTGTCGCGCGACTTCCTGCAACCGTGGGAACCCACTTGGGCGGCCGATGAGCTGACGCCGGCGGCGTGGCGCCAGCGCATGCGCGGCTACTGGCGCGACATGCGCAACGACGCGGCCTATCCACTCTTTCTGATGCATCGCGACAGTGGCGAACTGCTGGGCGGGCTGACCCTGTCCGACGTGCGGCGCGGGGCGGCGCAGGCGGCCACGCTGGGCTACTGGATTGGCATGCCCCATGCAGGGCGGGGCTACATGAGCGAGGCGGTGCGTCTTGCGCTGGCACACGCCTTCGGGGCGCTGGCCCTGCACCGGGTGGAGGCGGCGTGCATCCCGGACAACGCACCTTCGCGCCGCCTGCTCCGCTCTTGCGGATTCAGCCAGGAAGGGCTGGCGCGGCGCTATCTGAAGATCAACGGTCAATGGCGGGATCACCTGCTGTTCGCCATCACCGCCGAGGACTTCCCGCCCGCCGCCTGAGACACTTGAAGAAGGGGTGCGCCCTTGAGCAGCGGCAACGATGACAGGCGGAGGCGCAGGGCGCTGGCGGCGGCCGGACTGGCGGTATGGGATCACGCGCTGGCCGAGGATATCATACGCACCGGCGCGGCGCTGGAAACGGCGCTGGGGCTGCCACGCGGCGGCCTCAACGGCGCCGACGGCGAACATCCGGTAAGACGCATGCATCCCGATGACGCGCCGGCCTACCGGGCGATGATCGAGGCCGCCCGGCGCGCGCCACAGGGCGCCGCGCGGACACACTTCCGGTTGCGACGCGCCGACGGCGCCTGGCGCTGGTTCTCGCTGCGCGGGCGGCTGGAGGACGGGCGCTTTCTCGGCGTGGTGGCGGCGCTGGACGACGGCGCGGCGGATGATGCCGGGCCGCTGCGGCCGCTCACCGACGCGCTCACCGGCCTGCCGGCGCAAGAGGCGTTCTTCGGCGAGCTGGCGGCGCTGAACCATGATGACGCGCACCTGCTGCTGATCGACATCGCGCGCTTTCAGGCGATCAACGACGCGTGGGGGATGCGGGCCGGCGACAGGGTGCTGAAGCAGCTGGCCCGGCGCCTCTCCTGCGTGGCCGATGACGGGGTGTTCGCGGCGCGCCTGCCGGGCGACCGGTTCGCCCTGCTGCTGCGCGATGCGGCGACGCCATCGGCGGCGCGCCGCACGGCGGCGCGGATCGGCCGTCTGTTGGAAGAGCCCTGCGACATCGGCATGCGCCAGGTGCGGGTGGGCGTGCGCATGGGGCTGGCGCGGGTGCTGGCGGGCAGCGGACAACGCCCGGCGGAGGCGTTTCGGCAGGCCGAGGTGGCGCTGAGCGAGGCGCGCCGCCATGACCGGCCGATCGTCGTTTTCGATGCCGCCATGCAGGGCGCGCGGGCGGCCTCGGCAGCGCTGGAGCAGGATTTGCGCACGGCGGTGGCCAATGGCGAGATCGTGGTGCTGTATCAGCCCATCCTGTCGTTGCGCGCGCAGCGCTGGGCCGGCTTCGAGGCGCTGGCCCGCTGGCGCCACCCGCGGCTGGGGGTGGTCGATCCCGGGCGTTTCATCGCGTTGGCGGAAGAGGCCGGGTTGATCGCCGAGATCGGCCATGAGGTGTTGCGCATCGCGCTGGCCGATCTGGCGCGCTGGCAACAGGCGCATGGCGAAGGGCGGCTGTTCATGTCGGTCAACGTCTCCGCCGCCCAGCTGACCCCGGCGCTGGCGCCGCAGGTGGCGGCGCTGGTGGCGGCGGCGGGCGTGGCGCCGGGCGACGTGAAGCTGGAGGTGACGGAATCGCTGCTGATGCGCGATCCGGCGCTGGCGCGCACGGTGCTCGACGAGGTGGCGCGCATCGGCGTGCGCGTGGCCTGCGACGACTTCGGCACCGGCCATTCATCGCTGGCCAGTTTGCGCACCTTGCCGTTTCACACCCTGAAGGTGGATCGCGCCTTCGTCACCGACGCCGGGCGCTCCAGGCGCGGCGCGATCATCCTGAACAGCATCATCCGGCTGGCCCACGATCTCGGCCTCGACGTGGTGGCGGAGGGCGTGGAGACGGAAGATCAATTGCGGATGCTGGCCAACATGGATTGCGACATGGCCCAGGGCTGGCTGCTGGGCAGGCCGATGGCGGCCGATCAGATCGCCGTGGCGCTGCGCCGGCAAGAGAAGTGAACCCGAGGCCCGCGAAAGCCCCCCGCGAACGGGTGGCTCGCGGGGGGTGAGACGGGCGCTCACTCGCTCAGATAGACCTGCGCCAGCTTGCGGGCGATGGAGTCGAAAGCGGCCAGCAGCGCCGTGTTGTCGGAAGCGTCGAAGTGGCTGTCGGCGTCGGTGGCGCAGCTCTTCATGGCCGCCCTGGTGGCCGGATCGGTGATCTGGAAGGCCACGGTGTAGATGTGGATCTTCCGCTTCTTGATGTTGGTGCACAGCCGCGCCAGCACGGCGTTGGCCCGGCTCTTCGCGCCGCCGCCGCTCTTGTGATACTTCTGGCGGCCGTCGGCATAGACGGTGCTCTCGCCGTCGGACATCAGCACGATGGCCTTCTTGATCTTGCCATAGGGCGCGGCCTCCTTCAGCGGCTCGTTGGGCGAGAGCATGTGCCAGCCCCACTTCAGGCCGCCGGGGATGTAGGTGTTGTCGCCATCGGCGCGCATCCGGCCAATGGTGGAGATAAGCCCGCCGATGCCCCGCTTGTTGACATCGATGAGCGGCACGATCTCCTTCGGGCAGGTGTTGGGGCCATGGCCCTCGCGATTATGCAGGCCGGGCACCTTGTCGGTGGCGTAGCCGCCATCGGTGACGAACAGCGGGTCCTTGCGCGAACCGACGCAACCGGTCCAGGTGTATGACCGCCAATAGCCCCCCGAACAGCGATAGACGCGGCGCGGGTTGCTCCTCTTCCAGTCGCATCGCGTGCTCTTGCAGCGATAGCCGACGCCATCACGATAACAGGTGCGCCACACGGTGCGGCAATTGCTCTTGCTCCAGTCCCATTCGGTGCGCCAACGGCAGGTGCGGGCCACCCAGGTGCGGCCCGACGGGGCGTTGAGCCACCATTTGCCCTTCCAGCTCTTCGGCAGGCGCACATAGCGGGTGAACGGCACGACGCCGATCTTGACCGAAGCGCCGCTACTGGTGGCGGAGGCATGGATGGTGCGCACCAGATTCTTCGCGGCGCGGCGCAAGGTGGCGATCTTGCTGCCGTGCATGGAATAGGTGTTGTCCAGCACCAGCGCCAGCTCCAGCGCGTTCTGGCCGAAATTGGCGACGGCATGGGCCGCCACGTCCATGTCGTTCACGCCGATCATCTTCATGAACATGGTGCCGGCCTTCGCCTTGATGTCGCCGGTGACGGTGTTCTTGCCGATCTTCACCTTGAAATCCTTGGCCGGCACGGCGCTACCGATGTTGGCCGCGAAGGTGCGGCGCGCCAGCTTGATGCGCTGCGCCTTTGGCAGGTCGGCGCGCACGGCGGCGGCCAACACGGCGGCGTCGCTGGCCTTCTGCAACTGCGCCTTGAACCGCATGGTGGAAATCATGTCGATGGAGGCGCCGGCCAGCAGGATCACCGGAATCGCCGCCAAACCGAAGAAGATGGCCACGGCGCCGTCCTGACGCTTGGCAAAACGGGTCAATCTCGTTTTCAACTGTTTCATTTCCGACCTCTCTCGCTCGCACGCTTTCTCGTGATTCAGGCCGTCCGCACCCCCGCTTGTGCCGCTTCAGCACGGATGGCCAACCGTTGCGGGCGATCAAGCAATCGTCGTTCCGCCGCACCCGCGGCGTGCAAGCGCGTTGAGATCGCGGTAAATGAATGGCAAACGGCCGGCGAAAGGTTTTTCCCTTCGCCGGCCGTTCAGCCCCCGGTGCGCGGTCGATGCCGCCCAGCCGCTCACTGGCCCGGCGCGTAGTTCATGTTCATCACGGCGATGATCGAAGGCCCGAGGATGACCACGAAGATCACCGGCAGGAAAAAGACGATCATCGGCACGGTGAGCTTGGGCGGCAGGGCGGCGGCCTTCTTCTCGGCCAGCATCATGCGGGCGTTGCGATTCTCCTGGGCCAGCACGCGCAACGCCTGGCCCAGCGGCGTGCCGTATTGTTCCGCCTGCACCAGCGCGGTGGCGGTGGCCTTGACGGTCGGCAGGCCGGTGCGCAGCGACAGGTTCTCATAGGCCGCCTTGCGATCGCCCAGATAGGACAGCTCGGCGGTGGTCAGCAGCATCTCCTCGGCCAGGGCGATGGAGGAGCTGCCGATCTCGCGCGCCACCTTGTTCATGGCCTGCTCGATGGACATGCCCGATTCCACGCAGATGAGCAGCAGATCCAGGGCGTCGGACCAGGCCAGCTGGATGGACTGCTGGCGCTTCTTGATGAGGTTGGTGACATAGACGCCGGGCAGGTAGAAGCCGGCGACGAGGCCCAGCATCACCGCGGCCAGCCGCATCTGGGCCGGGGTGTCCGGCGACATGGTGTTGGTGGCGTAGGCATAGGCGCCGATGCCCAGAATGAAGGGCAGGAACAGCCGCGCGGCGAGGAAGGTGACGAGGTGCTTCTCCTGCCTGAGGCCGGCCATGCGCAGCTTGTGGCGGTAGGTGTCGGCTTCGAAGTGCTTGCGCAGATTGAGCGCCTCGACGATCTGCGGCAGCAGCCCCTTCGGCTTGTCGCGCAGGCGGGCCTGGTTGTTGCGCTCCAGCTCGGCGCGCTGTCGGGCCCGCAGCTTGTCGCGCTCCAGCGCCACCTCGCGCATGCGCTTGCGCAGATCCTCGCTTTGGAAATGCGGGATGATCAGGGTGGCGAAGGTGAGAAACACCAGCGCGGCGATGACGAAGGCGATGGCGTTTTCAATTGTCAGCAGGGCAAGCATGGCCGTGAAACGCTCTCCATTCAGATTTTCATGTTGATCATCCAGCGCATGACCAGCACGCCGGTCAGCATCCAGATGCCGGAGCCGATGAGCATGATGTTGCCCAACTTGGTCGTCCACAGCGGCGTCAGGTAATCGGGGTTGAGCACGCTGATGGCGCCCATCACCACGAACGGCAGGGCGCCGATGATGGCGGCGGAGGACTTGGCCTCCTGCGACATCGCCTTGATCTTCAGCTTGATCTTCTTGCGGTCGCGCAGGACGCCGGAGAGGTTGTCCAGCGCTTCGGCCAGGTTGCCGCCGGTCTTCTGCTGGATGGCGATGACGATGGCCAGGAAATTGACCTCCTTCAGCGGCACGCGCTCATACATGCGGGCGAAGCCCTGATCGATGGGAATGCCGATCTTCTGGCCTTCCACCACCTCCAGGAATTCCGGCCCCACCGGCTCCGGCATCTCGCGGGCGATGACCTGCATGGCGTCGCTGACCGGCAGGCCGGCGCGCAGGCCGCGCACGATGATGTCGATGGCGTCGGCCATGTCCTTCAGGAACTTCTCCTCGCGGCGGCGGCGCAGGAAGTTGAGCAGCCAGCGCGGAAAGCCCAGCGCGCCGACGACGGCGCCGCCCAGCGCCAGATAGACATTGAAGGTGATGATGAAGGCGGCCACGGCGCCGGCCGCGCCGGCGCCCAGCGACAGCAGATAGAACTGCCGCTTGCCGATGTTCAGCCCGGCGCGCTGCAAACGGGTTTGCAGGTCCAGCTTCTTCTTGTGCTTCTTCTGGTCTTCCTCCAGCTGGCTGAGCACCTGCTGCAGCTGCTTGCGGCGCTTGTCCTTGCTGCGTTCCTTATCGCGGTTGCGGGCCTGCGCCGGGTCGCGGCTGCCGGCCACGGCGCTGACGCGCTGCGCCACCTTGCGCTCGCCGCTGACGAACGGCCGCAGCAACAAAATGGCCAGACCGCCGACTCCGGCGGCGGCCAGCACGGGTATGAGCAGATCGATCATGGTTCCTCACTCTCCCCTGATGCGGGCGCGCTTTGCCGCGTCAGACCGCCTCGTCCTGCACCTCGGCGCGCTCCAGGGCGGTGGCGAGGCGCTTCTCCTCGCCGTAATAGACGGCGCGATCCCAGAACGCCGGGCGGGCGATGCCGGAGGAGCGGTGGCGGCCGACGACCTCGCCGTTGGAGCCCTCGCCGGTGATCTCGTAGACGAACAGATCTTGGGTGATGATGATGTCGCCCTCCATGCCCGTCACCTCGGTGATGTGGGTGATCTTGCGCGAGCCGTCGCGCAGGCGGGCGGCCTGCACGATGACGTCGATGGAGCCGACGATCATCTCGCGGATGGTCTTCGACGGCAGCGAGAAGCCGCCCATGGTGATCATCGATTCCAGGCGCGAGAGGGCCTCGCGCGGGCTGTTGGCGTGCAGCGTGCCCATGGAGCCGTCATGGCCGGTGTTCATGGCCTGCAACAGGTCGAAGGCCTCCGGCCCGCGCACCTCGCCGACGATGATGCGTTCCGGGCGCATGCGCAGGCAGTTCTTGACGAGATCGCGCATGGTCACCTCGCCCTCGCCTTCCAGGTTGGGCGGGCGCGTCTCCAGGCGCACCACGTGGCTCTGCTGCAATTGCAGCTCCGCGGCGTCCTCGCAGGTGATGATGCGCTCTTCCTCGTCGATGAAGCCGGTCAGGCAGTTCAGCAGCGTGGTCTTGCCCGACCCGGTGCCGCCGGAGATCAGCACGTTGCAGCGCACCCGGCCGATGATGGAGAGGATTTCCGCGCCCTCCGGGGTGATCGAGCCGAAACGCACCAGATCGGACAGCTTCAGCCGATCCTTCTTGAACTTGCGGATGGTCAGGGCCGGGCCGTCGATGGCCAGCGGCGGCACGATGACGTTGACGCGCGAGCCGTCGGGCAGGCGGGCGTCGCAGATCGGGCTGGCTTCATCGACGCGGCGGCCGACCTGGGAGACGATGCGCTGGCAGATGTTGAGCAGCTGGGTATTGTCGCGGAAGCGGATGGGGGCGATCTCCATCTTGCCGTCCACTTCGATGAAGCAGCGCTCGGCGCCGTTGACCATGATGTCGGCGATGTCGTCGCGGGCCAGCAACGGCTCCAGCGGGCCGTAGCCCAGCACGTCGTTGCAGATGTCCTCCAGCAGCTCTTCCTGCTCGGCGATGGACAGCGCCACGTCCTTGATGGCGATGATCTCGTTGACGATGTCGCGGATCTCGTCGCGGGCGCTGTCGGCGTCCAGCTGGCTGAGCTGGGCCAGATCGATGGCGTCGATCAGGGCGTTGAAGATCGACGACTTCAGATTGTAATACTCTTCCGATCGCGCGCCCATGCCGGCGGCGGGGGCCGGCTGCGGCGGCTCCGGCGCCGGCGCTTGCTCCGCGGCGGGCGGTTCCGCCGGCTTGCTCACCACCTCTTCCGCCGGCGGCGGCGCCGGGGGGGTCGGCTGCGCCCCCGTATCCTTGCGCTTGCCGAACATCTCAGGCCTTGTCCTTCCCGCGGGTCAGTTTTTCCAGAAGCGGCGCGAACAGCGATGACGCGACGGCCTTCTTCTTCCCGCCCTCCTTGTGCGCCGTATCGCCCAGGATCAGGCGGCTCAGGCTCTCGACGGCCTCCGCCGCCTTCGAGCGCGGCGCCACCTCGGCGATCATGCGCCCGTCGGTGACCGCCTGGCCGAAGGTTTCCGGATCGAAGGGGATGGTGACGGCCACCTCCAGCCCGACGGTGGAGGCGAAGTCGGCGGCCGGGATCTCCGGGCGCTTGCCGACCTCGGTCTGGTTGAGCACCAGCAGCGGCGGTTCCTCGTTGGCGCGCAGGCTCTTCAGCTTCTCGGCGATCGACTTGACGTTGCGCAGCGCCGCCAGTTCCGGGGTGGCGACGATGACCGGCGTGTCGGTGTTGATCAGCACTTCCTCGGTCCAGGTTTCCCACTGCGAAGGCATGTCGATGATGGAAAACGGCGTGGTGTCGCGCAGGGTGTCGATGATCATGCTGATGGAATCGCGCGGCACGTCCACCACCTTGTCCACCGCGGCCGGCGCGGCGAGCAGCAGCAGGCGCTCCGAACAACGGGTCAGCAGCTTGTCGATGAACGCCGAATCGATGCGTTCCGGGGCGGTGATAGCGTCGATGATGCCCATCGCCGGATCGACGTTGAAGTCCAGCCCGGCGGTGCCATAGGCGATGTCGAGATCGGCGATCACCGTGTCCTTGCCGTGCCGGCCGGAGAGCAGCCAGGCGACGTTGTGGGCGATGATGGAGGCGCCGACGCCGCCCTTGGCGCCGATGAAGCTGATGACCCGGCCGACCGCCTTGCCATCGCTCTTGAACAGTTCGGCCAGCGAGGCCACCACCTGTTGCGGGGCCAGCGGCGTGACCAGATAGTCGGCGATGCCCTCGGCCAGCAGCATGCGGTAGAGCTGCACGTCGTTGAGCGGGCTCAGCAGCACCACCCTGGTCTCCGGCAGGCAGACCTCGGCCAGCGCCGCCAGATCCCGCAACAGGCCGTCGCGATCCTGCGTCGATTCGATAATCAGCAATTCCGGCGTCGGGGCGTCGGCATACATCCGGATCGCCGTCGCCATGCCACCGGGCTGGATGTCCATGTGGGTGCGGCTCATGCGGCGGTCGGCCTTCACCCCGCGCAGCACGGAGGCCGTGTCTTCCGTTTCATGGAAGGCGTGCACGGTGATGCGCGGCAGCAGCGGCAGCGCCTTGTCGCGCCCACCGTCATGACGTTCGGTTGTCGCCTGTGGCATGCTCATGGTCTTTTTCCGCCCTTGCAACGGTCACTGGTCGTTCACTCAAAGCCGGCCGGCGCTCATTGCGCCTCCTTGACCGACACCTGGTCGTGCTCCCCCTTGCCGGAGGTGACGTTCGTCTTTTTGTAGTAGCGGTCCACGCCCTTGACGCGATGCTCGGCATCGGCCGGGGTGGTGGCCCGCGGACGCTCGAAGTCTTCCGGATTGGCCACCATGGCGGCCAGGTTGTGCTGGCTGGCGCAGCCGAAGTCGGCATGCGCGCGGTTGCTGTTCAGCACGCCGATATAGGGCTTGTCGCGATTGCCGCAGCGCTTCGTCACGGCGATCTTGCGGCGCATGCTCAAGGTGACGGCGGAAGCGCCGCGCACGGCCCGATAGCGAATGCGGGCGGCGGCGACGCCCTGATCCTGCAACAGCCGGGCAATGCGCGCGGCCAGCACCTCGCCTTTCGTTGAGGCCGGGTGGCCGATGGTGACCGGCGCGGCCTGCTCCAGCGCCGCGTCGGCATAGCGGCGCACCGCCATTTCCTCGCTGGCGCTCAGGGCGCCGGAAACCACGGCGATGCTCAGCTTCATCCGGCCGCTGACCACCTCGATGGGAAAACGCTGCTCCGGCGTCAGCATGGGGCGCTCGCCATAGTTGACGAAACGGGCCTCCTTCATGTCGCCGGCGCAACCGGCCAGGGCCAGCGCGGCGGCGATCGCCAGCAGGCTCTTGTGATGGCGGATGTGCATTGGTCGATACTCCCTTTTCCGGCCCCGCGCGGTCATTCGACGATGAACCCGACGGCGCCGTGGTAGACGCGGCCCTTGCCGCCGGCGCGGCCGCCGCCGTAGGTCTTGCTGAGCCGCCCGAACAGGATGGCGCGCTCATCGGTGGTGACGCCGACCCGGTCGGCGGGGGTCGCGAACTGACTGGCGTGGCCGGGCCTGACGATGTAGGCGGTGACCAGAATGACCAGCTCGCTTTGTTCCGACTGATAGTCGCGCGAACGGAACAGGGCGCCCAGGATGGGCAGCTTCTTCAGGCCCGGCACGCCGTCGATGTTGTGCTTGGTCTGATCCTTGATCAGGCCGCCGATGGCCAGAGTGCCGCCGGAGGGCAGCTCCACGGTGGTGTTGGCGGAACGCTTCTCGAAGCCCGGCATGGTGATGCCGTTGGGCAGCACCGCGCTGTGCTTGTTGCTGACCTCGCTGACCTCGGTCTTGACCTTCAGCACGATGCGGCCGTCGGACTGCACGACGGGCGTGAAGCCCAGCACGACGCCGAACGGCTTCATGGTGTAGGTGACGGTGTTGCTGTCGGAATCATAGGCGGTGGGGATCGGCACCTCGCCGCCGGCCAGGAACTTCGCCGTCTCGCCGGACACGGCGGTCAGTGTCGGCTCGGCCAGCAGCCGCATGAAGCCCTCGCGCTCCATGGCCCGCACCACGGCGCCCATGGTGCCGGCGCTATTGACGACGCCGACGCCGTTGGAGGCCATGCCGAGATTGGTCAGACCGGGCACGGTGGAGGCCACGGAGCCGCCCAGCACCTGGCCGAGCGAGAACGGATTGGCGGAGATCACCTGGGCGGTGAAGATGCCGGTGTTGATGAGCGCCGTCCAGTTGATGCCGAACTGGCGGGCGGCGGAACGCTGCACCTCGGCGATGCGCACCTTCAGCACCACCTGATCCTTGCTGCCGATGGTCATGGCGTTGACCACGTTCTTGCCGAACTGCCTGGCCAGCTGCACGGCCTTCTGGGCCTCGCCGGCGTGCCTGGCCTGACCGCGCAGGATCACCTTGTCGCCGATCATGTCGACGACGATCCGGGAATTGGGCAGGGTGCGGCGGATCAGGCCCTGCAGGGCGCGCACGTCCTTGGACACCTCGATGTCCAGATGCAGAACCTGGCGGCCGTATCTGTCGAGAAAGAAGATATTGGTCTGGCCCAGCCCCTTGGCGAAAATGTAGGCGACGCGCTTGGAGCGGACGACGGCGTAGGCCACCTTGGGGTCGCCCACCAGCACGTCGGTGGCCGTGGCCGGCAGGCGCACGACGATGGATTTGCCCTGGGCCAGCCGCACGGTGCGTTGCATGGCGGCCTCGGCGCGGGTGGCCGTGGCGGTGAGCGCGGCGGCGCCGATGGCGCTCAGGGCGGTGGCGGCGCCCAGGGCGCAGAGCATCGCAACGGCCAGCCGGGCGCGGGTGGGGCGGGATGTGTCGAGAATGTGCATTGGTCGATCCACCGATCTGAATGGGTGTCGGGTCAATTGACGGTTTCGCTGCTCTTGACGCCGGAGCGGATGATGGTCACCACGCCGCTTTCCTTCTGGCGGGCGTATTTCTCGCTCAGGCGCGGCCCGTCGTCCTTCAGGTCGCTGTCGCCCAGCTCGGCCATGGAACGCAGGGCCAGGGCCAGCTTGCCGACGCTTTCCACGCGGGTGACGATCTCCGCCTGCTGCGGCGTCAGCTCCAGGGTGGCGGTGCGGATGTCGCTTTCGGCCACCTTGTTGCCGTCCTTGTCGATACGGTAGGACTGGTCGATGGCCATGACCCGCACGTTGCGGATGACGGTTTCGGTGATGGTGCGGCCGCCGACGGTGCGGGTGAGCAGCACGTCCACCCGGTCGCCGGGCATGATGAAACCGCCGGCGCCGGTGGCCACCTCCACCTTCACGGCGATGGCCCGCATGCCCTTCGGCAGCAGCGCGGAGAGCAGGCCGCTGTCGCGGGTGATGAGCTTGTCCTTCAACAACGGCTCGCCGGCCACCAGCGGGGTTCGGGTGCGGGCGTTGACGAACTTCCCGATGGCGTCGGGCATGGCCTCTTCGGTGATCATCCGGTCGGTCACCAGCTGTTTGGGCCAGGCGGTCCATTTCAGGGCCTGCTCATTGACGCGGCCGCCCATCTTGACGTCCCTGGCCACGGTCAGCACGCGGGTCTTCTCCACCGTGTCCTTGACCACCACCTTCGGCTTGGCCGGCGGCGCGGCCATGTAGTTGCGCATCATCACGGCGGCGCCCAGCGCCAGCACCAGCGCGATGCCATACAGAATGATCAGGCGTGATCTTTTCATCTCGTTCACCTTGATGTCGGCAAGGCCGCGTCCGGTGGCGGCGGATTGACGTTCGTTCGAAAGCGAATGTGCGGCAAAAACATCAAGGCATGGTTAACGGGCGGTGCATTTCCCCGGCGGCGCTTCATCCTTTGCCAACCATGCGGGCGGGCGCTCCAGGATGGGGCCTCCGTTCCTTTTTTAAGAAAACCTTCACCCTGTTGGGGCAAGGTGGCGCCCGGAACCATCACTCATGAAGCCGCACCTTGGCGGGGCTTCGTGCATGACCCACCGGCGAGCCTGAGGAGTATCGCGCCATGACCCATTCCCGCAGCCGTTTCCTGATCACCGCCGCGGCGCCGCTGGCCGCGCTGACGCTGGGCGCGGCCGAGGCGGCGGCGCTGGAGCTGCGCATGACGCCGCATGCCAACAAGATCGTCAACCTGGCGCAGACGCCGTCCACCGTGGTGGTGTCCAACCCGATGCACGCCGATGTCACCGTGCTGAACAAGAAACTGGTGATCCAGGCGCGCAACGTGGGGGCCACCAACATCCTGGTGCTGGACGGCAAGGGCAACCGGCTGGCCACCTTCGACGTCAACGTGGTGCCCAGGACCGCCAACCGCATGCGGGTGTATTACGCCGGCCACCGCGTCACCTACAAATGCGACCCGGATTGCGCGCAGGTGCTGACGGTCGGCGATTTTCCCAACGCCTTCTCTGCGCTGCAAGGGCAGATGGCGGCGGCCGGCAATGGCGGCGGCGATGCCTCTTCCGGGCCGCCCGCGCAGTGAGCGGCACACCCGATTCGGATGCGAACCCCGGCCATGGCGCCGGGGTTTTTTCATCATCGCGGGGAAGAAACCGGGTTGCTTACAATTTGAATCAAATGCGGCACCCGGCATTGAGGGAATGCTCACGGGCGTCTGATAGCCTGCGATGCTGCAGCGACGGCTCTTCTATGTGCGGAAGAGCCCGAAACAACAGCGGGAGGCGAGAGCCGGATGATGCACATCAGGCAACGTATCAGGCGCGGATGGCGGCGGGCGCGCGGCCGCGAGGCGGGCGCGGTGTCCATCGAGTTCGCGATCCTGGCGCCGACGTTCATCTTCTTCTCCATGCTGGTGCTGGAACTGAGCATCGTGCTGTTCGGTGAATCGCTGCTGGACAACGCGGTGGCCGACAGCGCGCGGCTGATCCGCACCGGCCAGGCGCAGAAAAACAGCGCCGACGCCAGCAAGTTCAAGCAGCAGGTGTGCGCCCGTCTGCCGGCCATCATCAACTGCACGAAGCTGAGCGTGCACGTGAAGACGTTCACCGATTTCGCCAGCATCAACTCGCCTGAAGTGGACAAGGACACCTTCAAGACCAACCCCTACAACCACGGCGGGCCGCAGGACATCGTGCTGGTCAGGGCGTTTTATCCCTACAAGCCGATCACCCCGTTCATGCGCTGGTTCTTCACCAATACCGAACACGAGAGCACCGATGACGACGGCAACGCCTATACCGATGACGTGTGGCTGATCCACGCCGCGGCGGTGTTCCGCAGCGAGCCGTTCTGAGCCGGTGACGGCGCAACAGGAGATGACGCGATGAACCGCTTACGGACTTTCCTGCCGAAGCGACAGACGCGGCGACTGGCCGAAAACGCGCGCGGCGCGGTGGCGATCGAATTCGCGCTGCTGCTGCCGGTGCTGGTGCTGCTGTTCTTCGGCCTGATCAATCTCACCAAGGGCTATTCGGCGAGCCGCAAGCTGGTGATCGCCACCAACACCTTCGGCGATCTGGTCACCCAGGCGGGCGGCACCCTGAGCACGAGCATCATCAACAGCTATTACCAGGCGGTGGGTCACATCATGCGCCCGTTCTCCGCGGCGAATGTGAAAATGACCGTCTATGCCGTGCAGAAGGACGACAAGGACAAGATCAATGTGGTGTGGAAAGACGTCGTGGGCGACACCACCAACACCTGCCCGGCGCCGGATTTCAACTCCACCACCCTGAAGAAGAAGATCACCCCGCTGCTGACCTCGACCAGCGACATGGCGATCGTCACCCGCGGCTGCTACATCTTCCGGCCGCTGTTGAGCAATCCGTTCTTCACCTTCAACGGCGTGAAGCTGATGGAGGACGTGGTGCTGAAGCCGCGGCAGATGAAGAACCTGCCGTGCAGCGACTGCTCCAGCTGAAGGCGAAGCGCGGCGGCGGCCGCATCAATCGTCCATCTTCAGGGCCTTGATGAAGGCGTCCTGGGGGATGTCCACCTTGCCGAACTGGCGCATCTTCTTCTTGCCCGCCTTCTGCTTCTCCAGCAGCTTGCGCTTGCGGGTGATGTCGCCGCCGTAGCACTTGGCGGTGACGTCCTTGCGCAGCGCGGCGATGGTTTCCCGCGCGATGATCTTGCCGCCGATGGCGGCCTGCACCGGCACCTTGAACAGGTGGCGCGGGATCAGCTCCTTCAATTTCTCGCACATGGCGCGGCCACGCTGCTGCGCGCGGTCGCGGTGGACGATGACGGACAGGGCGTCCACCGGTTCGCCATTGACCAGAATCTGCATCCTGACCAGATCGCCGGGGCGATAGCCGGTGAGTTGATAGTCGAAGCTGGCATAGCCGCGCGAGACGGACTTCAGCCGGTCGTGGAAGTCGAACACCACCTCGTTGAGCGGCAGTTCATAGACCAGCATGGCGCGGCTGCCGGCCCAGTTCAGTTCCTTCTGACGGCCGCGCCGCTCCTCGCACAGCTTCAGCACGGCGCCCAGATGCTCCTCCGGCACCAGGATGGTGGCCTCGATCCACGGTTCCTCGATGTGGTCGATCTTCACCGGATCGGGCATGTCGGCGGGGTTGTGCAGCTCGATCATGGAGCCGTCGGTGAGATACACCTGATAGATGACCGACGGGGCGGTGGTGATGATATCGACGCCGAACTCGCGCTCGATGCGCTCGCGCACGATCTCCAGATGCAGCAGGCCCAGAAAACCGCAGCGGAAGCCGAAGCCCAACGCGGCGGAGGTCTCCATCTCGAACATGAAGCTGGAATCGTTGAGGCGCAGTTTGGCCATCGCCTCGCGCAGATCCTCGAAGTCGGCGGAATCGACGGGGAAGAAGCCGGCGAACACCACCGGCCGCACCGGCTTGAAGCCGGGCAACGGCTCAACCGCCGTCGCTCTTTCCCCGGTGATGGTGTCGCCGACGCGGGTGTCGGCCACCTCCTTGATGGCGGCGGTGATGTAGCCGATCTCGCCGGGGCCGAGGCGCTCCACGCGCTCCTTCTTGGGGGTGAAGATGCCCACCTGCTCCACCTGATGCACCGCACCGGTGGACATGAGGCGGATTTTCATCCCCTTCTTCAGCTCGCCGTCGATGACCCGCACCAGCACGACGACGCCGAGATAGGGATCATACCAGGAGTCCACCAGCAGGGCCTTCAATGGCGCGCCGGCGTCGCCTTCGGGCGGCGGCAGGCGCTCGACGATGGCCCGCAACACCTCCTCCACCCCCTGCCCCGTCTTGGCGGAGATCTCGATGGCGTCGGCGGCGTCCAGCCCGATCACCTCCTCGATCTGGCGCTTGACGCGGTCGGGATCGGCAGCCGGCAGATCGACCTTGTTGAGCACCGGGATGATCTCGTGGTCGTGCTCGATGGCCTGCCAGACGTTGGCCAGGGTCTGGGCCTCCACCCCTTGCGAGGCGTCCACCACCAGCAGCGATCCCTCCACGGCGGCCAGGGAGCGCGACACCTCATAGGTGAAGTCCACGTGGCCGGGCGTGTCGATGAGGTTGAGGACGTATTCCCGGCCATCATCGGCGGTCCAGGCGAGGCGCACGGTCTGGGCCTTGATGGTGATGCCGCGCTCGCGTTCCAGCTCCATGTTGTCGAGCACCTGCTCCTTCATCTCGCGCTGAGACAGGCCGCCGCACATCTGGATCAGGCGGTCGGCCAGGGTCGACTTGCCGTGGTCGATGTGGGCGATGATGGAGAAATTGCGGATGTGTCGCTGCGCGCTCATGATGGATGGGCAATTGGCACGGGCGCGGGTGGGCGTCAAGACGTGGAAAAGGCCGCCGCCGCCGTGGCGTCATCTTGACCGGCCGGGGCGCAATACCTAGGTTGCCGGCATCTCGCCCTTTCGCCGAAGCGGGCAGTGACACAACTTTTTTCAGGAGATGAGCCGATGGTCGATCACGTGAACGATGCGGAATTCGAGGAGAAGGTGCTGAAGTCCGATCTGCCCGTGCTGGTGGATTTCTGGGCCGAATGGTGCGCGCCTTGCAAGATGATCGCGCCGGCGCTGGAGGAGATTTCCAGCGAGATGGGCGGCAAGCTGAAGGTGGTGAAGCTCAACATCGACGAGAACCCCTCCACCCCGGCCCAATACGGGGTGCGCGGCATTCCGACGCTGATGCTGGTGAAGAATGGCGAGGTGGTGTCGCAGCAGGTGGGCGCGGCGCCGAAGAACACCATCGTCAGCTGGGTGGAAGGGGCGCTGGCCGCCTCCTGAACCCCGCGGCGATCGCCGCCCGCGCCCATGGCCGCCGTCCTTGCGGCCCGAAGCGGGCAGGAAATGCCTGTCCGTCGCTGCAACCCGCACGTGCGTGGGTGAGGATAGAAATGCGCCGCCGCCGGTGTTACACTGGCCGCCACGCCACGTCCGTTGCGCCAACGGGACGCGGCGGGCCGCACATCACCACCGGTGGCGGCAACTCAAACAAGATGAACGGCGGGCGGATGCGGCCGCGCCGCGCCGTTCCGCTAAAGGGGAGGCCTGTGCTTCATGAAACCGACGCTCATCATGGTAGGCGCCGACAAGGGCGGCGTGGGCAAGACCACGGTCGCGCGCGCGCTGATGGATTTTCTGGCCCGCCGCAACGTGCTGGCGCGGGCCTTCGACACCGAAACGCCGCGCGGCACCCTGCACCGCTTCTATCCGGCCGCCACCACGATCATCGACATCGAGGAGGTGGCCGATCAGATGAAGGTGCTGGACACGCTGGAGACGGCGGCGGAGAAGGTCACCATCATCGACTTCAAGGCCGGAGCCTTGAGCCGCACCCTCGATCTGTTCGAGCGCATCGGGGTGTTCGAGGTGGCGCGCGCCAACCAGTTCGATATCGGCATGTTCCATGTGGTCGGCCCGGCGGTGGCCTCGCTCAACGAGTTGCAGGAGGTGAACCGCTACGTGGACGGCATCGACTACATCGTGACGCGCAACTTCATCAACGAAACCAATTTCTTCGAATGGGACGAGGCGACCTACAAGAAGTATTTCGCCAACCTCAACAACGCCCATGAGCTGGAGGTACCGAAGCTGAACGAGATGGCCTATGAGGCGGTCGATCTGGCCGGCGTCACCTTCAGCGATTTCGGCGCCAACAAGAAGGCGTCGGGCGAGAAGGCCGACTTCTCCTTCACCCTCAGGGGCTATGTGCGCAAGTGGCTCTCGGAGCTGGATGAGGAAATGGAGAAGCTGGCGCTGATTCAGAAGATCCTCTCCAATTCGCGCGGTGGCGGCGCGGCGGCCGCGGACAAGGACAAGACCTCCGCCGCCGCCGAATAGGGCCAGCCGCCAAGATGGTCAGGCCGGCCCGTTTCTTCGTCATCTGCGCCGATCGCGCGCGCACCGGCAAGAGCCTGCTGGCCCGCGCCGTCGCCGACTGGCTGACGCTGGAAGGCGAGGCGCCGCAACTCATCGACCTGGACGCCCCCGCCTTTCCGCTCGCGGAACGCTACCCCGGACGGGTGGAGGCGGCGGACTTCGGGCGCACCATGGGGCGGGTGGCGGTGTTCGACGGGATCGCGCAGACGCCGGCGCTGACCCGCGTCGTCGATGTGCCGGCGGCCCATGAGGCGGCGTTCCTGCGCGATATGCAACAGCTGGGGCTGGGCGAGGTGCTGCAGGAGGCCGGCGCGGAGGTCGTTCTCTTCTTCCTCTTCACTCCCACCGCCGCGTCATTGAACCGGGCGCTGGAGGTGGAGCGGATGTTTCCGGCGGCGCGATTTCAGCCGGTGCACAACGCGGCGCTCGGAGAGGCGGCCGGCAATGACGAGGCGGAGAGCCTGTATCTGGAACTGACGCGCGACGGCGTGGTGCGCCTGCCGGTGTTGAGCGCGCCGGCGCTGGCCTTCATCGAGCGGGTGGAGTTCTCGTTCGCGGCCCTGATGCGCGGCGAGATCGCGGCGCCCGATCTGGCGGTGCACAACGAGGCGCGCCATTTCGCGCAAAACCTGTTCAAGCAGCTCAACCGCCTGCAAATGGCCATCGACATGGACGCCCTGAAGAAGATGGGGTTCGTGTGAATGGCCGCCCGCCGTTCCCGTTACCGGGCCGGGGTGCTGGCGGAGGCGGCCGCCGCGTGGATGCTGCGGGCGAAGGGCTGGCGCATCCTCGGGCGGCGGGTGCGCACGCCGGTGGGCGAGATCGACCTCATCGCGCGGCGCGGACAGGTGACCATCTTCGTGGAAGTGAAACGGCGGCGGCGTGGCGATGACGCCCTGCAGGCGCTGACGCCAAGGCAGCGGCGGCGCATCATGCAGGCGGCGCGGTTTTGGCTGGCGGCCCACCCGCGGGCGCTCGATGGCCCTTGCCGTTTCGATCTGGTGGCCGTAAACCGCTGGCTGTGGCCACGACACGTGATCCATGCATTCGATGAAGGGACAGACGGGCGATGGGACTGAAAGTCGCGGTGCAGATGGACCCGCTGGAAGGGATCGACATCCGTGGCGATTCCACCTTCGCGCTGATGCTGGAGGCGCAGCGGCGCGGGCATACGCTGTTCGTCTATCAGCCCGACACGCTGGCCATGGAGGTGCCCGGCGCGATCACCGCCACCGGCCGATGCGTGCTGGTGCGCGACGTGGCCGGCGATCACTTCACGGCCAAGGCGCCGGAGCGCATGAGTTTGGCCGACTTCGACGTGGTGCTGATGCGTCAGGATCCGCCCTTCGACATGGCCTACATCACCGCCACTCACATTCTGGAGCGGCTGCCCGGTCACGTGCTGGTGGTGAATGATCCGCGGTCGGTGCGCAACGCGCCGGAGAAGCTGTTCGTGCTGGAGTTTCCCGAGCTGACGCCGCCGACGCTGATCGCCCGCGACGTGTCGGCGCTGAAGGATTTTCGCGCGCAACACGGCGACATCATTCTCAAGCCGCTATATGGCAACGGCGGGGCCGGGGTGTTCAAGCTCACTTCAGACGACGGCAACTTCGCGGCGCTGGTGGAGATGTTCGAGCAAAGCTTCCGCGAGCCGTTCATCGCCCAGAAATACCTGCCGGCGGTGACGGCGGGGGACAAGCGCATCATCCTCATCGACGGCGAGGTGGCCGGCGCCATCAACCGG
>DRPD01000303.1 GCA_011374735.1 Thermopetrobacter sp. | reverse complement strand
GCTGGTGCCGCCGACATTCCTGAAGCGCGACGAGAAGACGGCGCTGGCGCTGGGCCGGCGGGTGATCGGCGGCGCCACGTCCGCGAAGATGCGTCAGCTGTTCCGGCTCAACGCGGTCAAGGGCACGGCGAAGCGCGCCGCGGCGCCGGGCTGGCGGGTCGGCGGCAAGACGGGCACGGCGGAAAAGGTCGTCAACGGCCGCTATTCGAAGGAGCACCGGCTGACCTCGTTCATCGGCGCCTTTCCGATGGACGATCCGCGCTACGTGGTATTGGTGATGCTTGACGATCCGCAGCCCTTGCCCGAAACCTACGGTTTCGCCACCTCCGGGTGGAACGCGGTGCCCACGGCGGGACGGGTGATCGCCCGCATCGCCCCGCTGCTGGGCCTGAAACCGAAGCTGGACGATCCGGTGGCGCAGGCGGAGCTGAAACGCTGGCGCAAGCTTTACGCCCGCCAGCCGCTCAGGAACGCGAAGCTCGGCGCGGGCCGCAACTGAAAGCGCAACGACAAGGCGGGACGGATGAGCAGACGGCTGTCGGACATCGCCACGTGCTGCACCATCGAGGGCGATGGCGCGGTCATGATCGCCGGCCTCAGCGCCGATTCGCGCAACGTGCGCCCCGGCGAGCTGTTCGCGGCGCTGCCCGGCACCCGGGTGGACGGCGTGCGCTTCATCCCCGACGCGCTGAAGAAGGGGGCGGCGGCGGTGCTGGTGGCGCGCGACGCGGCGCTGCCGGCGCTGCCCGATCACGTGGCGGTGGTGAGGGCCGATGATCCGGCCAGGGCGCTGGCCCTGATGGCGGCGCGCTTCATGGTGCATCAGCCGGTGACCATCGCCGCCGTCACCGGCACCAACGGCAAGAGCTCGGTGGCCGAGTTCACCCGCCAGATCTGGGCCGCCATGGGGTTTCGCGCCGCCTCGCTGGGCACCATCGGCATCGCCGGGCCGGACGTGGCCGACCTCTCCATCGGCCACACCACGCCCGACGCCGTCACCCTGCACCGGACGCTGGCCGCCTTGCGCAAGCGGGCCATCTCGCATCTGGCCATGGAGGCCTCCTCGCACGGGCTGGCCCAGCACCGGCTGGACGGGGTGCGCCTGAGCGCCGGAGCCTTCACCAGCTTCTCGCGCGATCATCTGGACTATCATGGCGACATGGACGCCTACTTCGCGGCCAAGATGCGCCTGTTTGACGAATTGCTGCACCGGCCGGCGGCGGCGGTCATCAACATGGACGACAAGAAGGCCGAACAGGTGCGCCGGCATGCCGAAAAGCGGGGCCTGCGGGTGCTGGGCGTGGGCGAGAAGGGCGACGCCCTGAAGCTGCTCAAGGCGCGTCCGGCCGGGCTGGCGCAGTTTCTGACCATCGCCGGGCGGCGGCGCGCCTATGACATCTGCCTGCCGCTGATCGGGCGCTTTCAGGTGGAAAACGCGCTGGTGGCGGCGGGGCTGGTGATCGCCTGCGGCGGGCCGGAGGAGGAGGCGGTGAAGAATCTGGAACGGCTGAAGGGGGCGCGCGGGCGGCTGGAGCTGGTGGGCCGCGCCGCGGCCGGGGCGCCGGTGTTCGTGGACTATGCGCACACCCCCGACGCCCTGCGCACCGCCCTTGCCGCCCTGCGCCCTCACACGCCGGGACGCTTGATCGTGGTGTTCGGGGCCGGCGGCGAGCGCGACAGCGGCAAGCGGCCGCTGATGGGCGAGGCGGCGGCGGGGCTGGCCGACGTGGTGATCGTCACCGACGACAACCCGCGCCATGAAGACCCGGCAGCGATCCGCGCGGAGGTGCTCACGGGCTGTCCCGGGGCGCGCGAGGTTCCCGACCGGGCCGCGGCCATCGCCGAAGCCGTCGCCATGCTGGGCGACGGCGATGTGCTGCTGGTGGCCGGCAAGGGCCATGAAACCGGCCAGATCGTCGGCGATGACACCATTCCCTTCTCCGATCACGCGGAGATCGCCCGCCATCTGAAGGAGCCGGTGTCATGAGCGCCGCGCTGTGGACATACCCGGAAGTGGCCGCGGCGCTCGGCGGCCGGCTGGTGGGCGCGGCGCCGGACGCCTTCTCCGCCGTCAGCTTCGATTCGCGCGAGGTGACGGCGGGGACGCTGTTCTTCGCCATCAGGGGCGTGCGCGAGGACGGCCACAGGTATGTGGTGGACGCGCTGCAAAACGGCGCGGCGCTGGCCGTGGTGTCGCAACCGACGCCGGCAATGGAACGGGCCGGGGCGCTGCTGGTGGTCGATGACACCCTTGACGCCTTGCGCGATCTGGCACGCGCGGCGCGCGCCCGGGCGGCGGGCCGGGTGATCGCGGTGACCGGATCGGTGGGCAAGACCACCACCAAGGAGATGCTGAAACTGGCCTTCGCCGCCACCGGCCGCGTGCACGCGGCGGAAAAGTCGTTCAACAATCACTGGGGGGTGCCGCTGACCCTGGCCCGCATGCCGCGTGACACGGATGTCGGGATCATCGAGATCGGCATGAACGCGCCGGGCGAGATCGCGCCGCTGGCGCGGCTGGCGAAAGCGGACGTGGCCGTCGTCACCGCCATCGCCGAAAGTCATCTGGGAGCCTTCGCCGGGCTGGGCGGGCTGGCCGGCATCGCCGCAGAGAAAGCCGCCATCTTCGGGGCGCTGGCGGAGGGCGGCGTGGCGGTGTTCAACGCCGATGCGCCGCACGCCGACATCCTGCATGGGCGGGCGACGGACGCCGGGGCGGCGGACATCATCACCTATGGCGAACGTCCCGGCGCCGAGGTGCGGCTGCTGGAGGCGGTGGACACCACGGAAGGCGTGAGCCTGCGCGCCGACGCGCGCGGCCGGGTGCTGAGTTTCGCCGTCGGCATGCCGGGGCGGCACGTGGCTCTCAACGCGCTGGCGGTGATCGCCGCCGGGCTGGCGCTCGATGCCGACCTGACGGCGCTGGCGCGGGCGCTGGCGGCGATGCGCCCGCCGCCGGGGCGCGGCGGCCGGGCGCGGCTTGAAGTGGCGGGCGGCGAGGTGCTGCTGATCGATGAGAGCTACAACGCCAATCCGGCTTCCATGCGCGCCGCCTTGCGGCTGCTGGCGGCGGCGCGGCCGGCCGGCGGCGGGCGGCGCGTCGCGGTGCTGGGCGACATGCT
>DRPD01000302.1 GCA_011374735.1 Thermopetrobacter sp. | reverse complement strand
TCAGCGCATCCACGTAGGCGCGCATCTGCGCCTTCAGCGCGCGGCGCATTTCCTCGCGCTGCTCCGGCGAGAGGGGCTTGCGTTCTTCCGGCGGCGGGATGTTGTCATTCTCGGTCATGATGAGACTCACATAAAAAACGTTTTCGCCTTTTCAATGGCTTCGGCCAGGGCGTCGATTTCCGATTCCGTATTATAGAGCGCGAAGCTGGCGCGGCAGGTGCTCTTCACGCCGAAACGCTGCAGGATGGGCTGGGCGCAATGGGTACCGGCGCGCACCGCCACGCCATAGCGGTCGATGAGCTGCGAGAGGTCATGGGCATGCACGCCCGCGATCTCGAACGACACGATGGCCCCTTTCTCGCGCGCCGTGCCGATGATGCGCAAGCCGTCGATCTCCGACAGGCGCTCGTGGGCATAGGCCAGCAGGCGCGCCTCGTGGGCGGCGATGGCCTCGCGGCCGACGCCCTCCATGTAGTCCAGCGCCGCGGCCAGCCCGATGGCCTGCACGATGGGCGGCGTGCCGGCCTCGAAGCGGTGCGGCGGGGCGGCGTAATCGATCCTGTCCGTCGTCACCTCGCCCACCATCTCGCCGCCGCCCATGTAAGGCGGCAGCTTTTCCAGCCACTCGCGCTTGCCATACAGCGCGCCGATGCCCGACGGGCCATAGGTCTTGTGGCCGGTGAAGACGTAGAAGTCGGCGTCCATGGCCTGCACGTCCACCGGCATGTGCACCGCGCCCTGCGCGCCGTCCACCAGCACCGGCACGCCGTGCTCATGGGCGATGCGGATGATCTGCTCAAGCGGGGTGATGGTGCCCAGCGCGTTGGACATCTGCGTTACGGCGACGATCTTCGTGCGGGCGGTGAACAGCTTTTCGTATTCCTCGACGATGAGCTGGCCGTCGTCGTCCACGGGGATCCATTTCAGCACCGCGCCGGTGCGTTCGCGATGGAAGTGCCACGGCACGATGTTGGAATGGTGCTCCAGCAGCGAGACGATGATCTCGTCGCCCTGTTCGATGAAGGCATGGCCGAAGCTCGACGCCACCAGATTGATCGCTTCCGTGGCGTTGCGGGTGAAGATGATGTCGTCCTTCGACGGGGCATTGAGGAAGCGGCGCACCGTCTCGCGGGCCGCCTCGAAGCGTTCCGTGGCGAGATTGGACAGGGTGTGCAGGCCGCGATGCACGTTGGCGTATTCCTCCGCATAGGCGCGCTGGATGGTATCCAGCACCTCCTGCGGCTTCTGGGCCGACGCGCCGTTGTCGAGATAGACCAGCGGCCTGCCGTGAACTTGGCGCGACAGGATGGGAAAGTCGGCGCGGATCGCCTCGATGTCGAACGTGGTGGTATCGCGCACGATCTCGTTCATGCCGCCGCCTCCCCTTCAGCCGTGTCCTCCATGCCCAGCCAGCGGGCGGTGATGGCGCGCAGGGTGGTGCGGGCCGCCTCGTCCTCAACGGCGTCGAACACCTCCGCCACGAAGGCGGCGATGAGCAGGGCGCGGGCCTGTTTCTCCGGCACGCCACGGGCCCGCAGGTAGAACAGTTGCTGCGCGTCCAGCGCGCCGGCGGTGGCGCCGTGGGCGCAGACCACGTCGTCGTGGAAGATCTGCAATTCCGGCTTGGCGTCGAACTCGGCCGTTTCGGACAGCAGCAGGCCGTGCGCGCCCATCCGCGCGTCGGTGGCCGCCGCGCCGGGGGCGACGTGGATCTTGCCTTCGAAGCTGCCGCGCGCGTGATCGTCCACCACGCAGCGGAACAGCTCGCGGGAGGCGCCCTGCGCGGCCAGATGATCGACCACCAGGCGGGTGTCCACGTGCTGGCGGTCGTGCAGCAGGCAGGCGGCATCCACGGTGGCGTCGGCGTGATCGCCGGCGAGTTGCACGAAGTTCTGCTGGCGGCGGTGGCGGCCGCCGGCATACAGGCTGATGTCGGACAGCGCCGCGCCGGCCTCCACGGTGGCGTGCAGGTTGGCGTAGGCGATGGACTGATCGTCACGCAGATCGGCGCTCAGGCGCGAGAGCTTCGCGCCGGCGTCCAGTCGCGCCTTGGTGGTTTCCAGCAGCACGTGATCGCCGCCGCCGACATAGGCCTCGAACAGGCTGAAGGCGGCCCCCTCCTCCACCCGGATCAGGTGGCGCAGGGCGTGGGAGCTGCCATCGCCGTCGCTGATGTTGAGGATGACGAGCGGGATCGACGCCTCAAGCCCGGCGCGCACGCGGATCAGCGCGCCGTCGGTGGCGTGGGCCAGATTCAGGCGATCGAAGGCATCCTCGCCGGCGGCGATGTCCAGCCAGTCCGGGTCGATAGGCATTTCCGACAGGGCGATGACGTCCACGCCGTCCTCCTCCATCAGCATGGAGGCGTCGGGCACGAACACGCCGTTGGCGAACACCATTACGGAGGCGTCCAGACCGGCGAACGGGTTGGCGGCCAGCATCTCGTCCAGCGCCACCGCGCCGCCGGCGGCGGGGGTGTAGGCGGCGTTGAGATAGCGGTGGATATCGCTCCAGCGCCAGTCCTCGGTGCGTGGCGTGGGCAGGCCGTCGGCGCTGAGCGCGTCCAGCGCCTCCTTGCGCTTTTCCAGTAGCCACGGCGCGGGCGCAGGGAAGGCCTTGAGCGCCTCAAGCCAGTGGGCGTATGCGGCCAGTGTCTTGATCGGGGTGGTCATGACCTCAAACATCCTTCGGTTTCATTACATGCCTTCCGGCCCCGAGCCACCTCTCTGCCGTCATTGCCGGCCTTGTGCCGGCAATCCAGAGTCACGAACGCCGACGTGCGTTGCACACCTTGCGCAATCCACACACGCCCGCATTCGCCGCCCTGGATGCCCGGGACAAGCCCGGGCATGACGTGACAAGAGGTCATGCCGCGTTCTCCACGTAGGCGGCGTAGCCTTCCCTTTCCAGCTCTTTCGCCAGCTCCGGGTCGCCGGAGCGCACGATGCGGCCGGCCGCCATGACGTGCACGTGATCGGGCGCGATGTAGTCCAGCAGGCGCTGGTAGTGGGTGATGAGCAAAAAGCCGCGATTGTCGTCGCGCAGGGCGTTGACGCCGTCGGCCACCACCTTCAACGCGTCGATGTCCAGCCCGCTGTCGATCTCGTCGAGCACGCACAGGCGGGGGTTCAGCACCGCCATTTGCAGCACTTCCATGCGCTTCTTCTCGCCGCCGGAGAAGCCGACGTTGACGGGCCGGCGCAGCATCTCCATGTCAATGTTCAAGGCGGCGGTCTTCTCGCGGATCAGGCGCATGAAGTCGGGGGTGGAGAGCTCCTCCGCGCCGTTGAGCTTGCGCTGTTCGTTGAGCGCGATCTTCAGAAACTGCATGTAGGGCACGCCGGGAATTTCCACCGGATACTGAAAGGCCAGGAACAGGCCCTTCGCGGCGCGCTCCTCCGGCTCGAGCTCCAGCAGGTCTTCGC